>CAIRRW010000120.1 GCA_903881065.1 uncultured Bacteroidota bacterium | reverse complement strand
CTATTTTCTTTATTTTATAATTCTTATTGAATATATCAATGAGGTTAAATTGTAATGATATTTCTTTTGCATTAAATAAGGTATCCTTCTTCTTTTTATCAGTTACCTCCAATACTTTTACATTTTTAAAATCAATTGAAGCGTTAGGGAATTTCTTAAGGACAGTAAAGTCAATGTCTTTTCCGTCAACGATTATTTGGGTATTGAGTTGTTTATTAATTTCAGAAATTGCAAATTCTTTTACTTCTTCCTGATAGTAAGTGGCAATTATTAAGCCAGTAACAATACATAAAACCAATACTGTAAATAGAAAAATAATTAGCCTCTTGAATATTCGATATCCAAATGAGGACTTCTTTGCAGGAATTTGTGGTGGTATATTTATTGTTTCAGTATTCATTATGGTTAATTATTTAAGATGTAAAATTGAGAAAAATAGCCAGGCTAATTCAACAATCTATCTTGTTTTATTAATAACGAAAAGTGAATAATTATATTGTGGAGAGTAATCTAAATTTATTATATAAGACGAGTACTATTTATAATGATTTAGATTCGTTCGATAATCTGAATTACTTGTTTTAAATAAATCTCATCCGTTTCATCAAAGTTAGCAAAATGTTCACTATCCACATCCAATATTAGTTTCACTGTGCCATCGTTATTAAAAGCAGGCAAAACAATTTCTGATTTGGATAAACTACTACATGCAATGTGTCCCGGAAATTTTTCCACATCATCTACAATTATTGTTTGTTTTGATTCCCAGGATTTGCCACAAACTCCCTTTCCATAAGCTATACGCGTACAAGCAATTGGTCCTTGAAAGGGGCCAAGTACTAATTCCCTTTTATTATCCGCCACCTCTTTCACAAAATATATTCCTACCCAAAAATAATTCATGCCATATTTTAAGGCAGCAACAATATTTGAAAGATTTGCTATTGTATCCGTTTCTCCCTCCACCAATGCTTTAATTTGAGGAAGCAATGATTCGTACTTTTCTTTTTTTGTATTTCCTGAAACGGTTATTGATTCTGACATATCTAATTTTTGTGAGTGCAAAAATAGGTTTATTTATTTTAATAATTAAAGTAATGCATTGCGCCTATATTGCAGCATACGCCATAGTGACAATGCTTATTGTAACCCCTGGAATTTTCAATAAAGTATGTGCACAGGCTTCTAAAGTTGCGCCTGTAGTTATCACATCATCTACCAATAAAATATGTTTGCCAATTAAACTTGTTGAATCCTTTAACTGGAAAACAGATTCTACATTTTTCCACCTGTTAAAGCGCGATTTACGTGTTTGTGTTTCTGAAGCCAATGCTCTATATAATGATTTGCAATCTGTCATCACATTCATTCCTTGCGCTAATCCTTCAGCGAAATATTCACTCTGATTATATCCTCTTTTTCGCAGTTTCTTTTTATGTAAAGGCACAGGGATTATTACATCTATCAACTTATAATATTCATTCAATTTCAACTCCTCTCCATACAATTTACCTATTGTAATGCCTACTTCCTTTTGCCCTTTATATTTAAATTGATGTATTAAATGCTGAACATTTCCTCCTTTTGCGAAAGTATAATAAGCAGATGCTGCATTAATTGGAGCGCGTCCCCAAAAAATCTTTGCAATCGGGTTTTCTTTATCCGTATGGAAATTAGTTTTTGGAAGATGATAAATGCAAAACATGCAAATACTTTTCTCGTTTTTATACAATGCATTGCCACAAGCTACGCATACTTGAGGGAAAATAAGCGAGAAAAAGTCTTTTATCATTGTTATGTTCTTTAAGGCATAAATTATATTACTTTTGCAACATCTAAAATTAACATTATAATGGACATGGAAAACAAACCAGAGGAAAACAAATCGAGTAATAATAAAGTATTTATTATTCTATTACTTTTATTGTTAATTGGAAATGGAATATTTGTTTGGCTATGGATTCAGGAACGGAACAATGTTAAAACGGTAGTAGTTGAAAAACAAAATGTAGTAGTTGAGCGCGACAATGTAAAAGCTGACTTGTTGGCTTTACAAAAACAATATTCCACCTTGCAAACAGATGATAAAGCCGTGCAGGAAGAGCTGGATGCTAAACGTAAACAAATAGCCGAACTTATTGAACAAGCTGATAAACATAAAAATGATTCCTACATCATTGCGAAACTTCAGAAAGAAACCGAAACGCTTCGTAAAATAATGAAACATTTTGTTGTTGAAATTGATTCATTAAATACACTCAACAAAACTATTATTGCTGAAAAGGAACAGGTAACATCTGATTTGCATACCGAAAAAGAGAAGTCACAAAAACTTTCTAAAGATAAAGAAGCATTACAAAGTACTGTAAATATAGGGTCGGTGTTAAAGGCGGAGAACCCTACTGCTGTTGGTGTAAAATTTAAATCGGGAGGAAAAAAGGAAGTTGAAACTACAAAAGCTTCTCGTGTGGAAAGAATAAAAGTTTCATTTGTATTGGGCGAAAACAGGATTGCAAAGAAAGGTGCACGATCAGTGTTTATAAGGATTACAACACCTGATGGTAAGGAACTTTGCAAATCTCCGGACGAAGATAATATGGTGAAATTTAATGGCGGCAAAGGTTTCTACGCTGCCAAGCAAGATATCTCCTATAACAATGAGGACACTGCTGTTAGTGTATTCTGTGCCAATCCTAATCCTTTTATTGAAGGTAAATATTTAATTGATATTATCTGTGATGGTGTGGTAGTGGGCAATACAACTATTACTCTTAAATAAGTATTAAGAACATTGCTTTAGAATTTAGTTATTAGAACTTAGAATTTATTTTCCTTTGAATCCG
>CAIRRW010000119.1 GCA_903881065.1 uncultured Bacteroidota bacterium | reverse complement strand
TTGATGGGCAGTGATAAAAACTTTGCTTATAAAAACAATGGAGTGGCGTATGCGGCAACCTGGGCTTCAAACATAAGTTATGTTAACAGAAGAATGACAAATGGGAGTTATGATTTTTATGTTCAGCATCGTGTTACCGGTGCGCCATTGAAAGGCGTTACAGCGCAGTTGTATTATCAGAAATATAATTATATAACACGTGCTTATGAATATGTGAGAGATGAAAAATATACTTCGGATGAGAACGGATTTTTTAATGTGCCTGCTTCCAATGATTACAGAAACTTTACCATTGATTTTACCTACAAAGCCGCAACACCATATACAGAGGCTGCTGACAGACTTCAAACAGATAATCCGGTGTATCAATACAAAACAAATAATGAAACAGTAAAAGATTATCGCCGTACTTTTTTCTTTCTGGATAGAGCCATTTATCGCCCGGGGCAAACTGTTTACTTTAAAGGTATAATGATTACGAGCACTGGAGAGGAAAATAAAATTCTGCCGAATACAAAAACAACTGTTACTTTTTATGATGTGAATTATCAAAAGGTTGCTTCCGTTGATTTAACAACTAATGAATATGGTACGTTCAGCGGTACATTCACTTCTCCGACAGGAGTTTTGAATGGACAAATGAGTCTGAAAAATGAAAGCGGGAATATTTATTTTTCTGTGGAAGAATATAAACGCCCGAAGTTTGATGTAACATTTAATCCTGTGAAAGGCAGCTATCGTTTGAATGAAAATATCAAGGTAAATGGCAATGCAAAAGCGTATTCGGGCGCACGAATTGATGGTGCCGAAGTAAAATACAGAGTGGTGCGCAATGTTTCTTTCCCGTATTGGTGGTACTGGTGGAGGGGTTATTATCCGCAATCGCCAGAAATGGAAATAACAAATGGCGCAACTGTTACAAATGATACAGGAGCTTTCTTTGTTGACTTTAAAGCGATACCTGATTTATCAATTCCGAAATCATATCAGCCAACTTATAGTTATACTGTATATGCTGATGTTACCGACTTGAATGGCGAAACACATAGTTCGCAAAGCTACGTGAGCGTGGCTTACACCGCATTAAATTTAAGTGTTGATATGCCGGCTTTATTAGAGAAAGAAAACAAAAAAGCATTTGCAGTTTCCTCAACAAATATGAGTGGAGAATTTGAAGCTGCAAAAGGGAAAGTAGAAATATATAAACTGAAACAGCCTGAAAAGACGTATCGTGCAAGAGCCTGGACAAAACCTGATAAATATATTATAAGTAAGGAAGAGTTTGAAAAATCATTCCCACTTGATGAATATAAGGATGAAAATAACATGTATAAATGGGAACGTGGTGAAAAGGTATTTGATAAAATGTTCAGCAATACTTCTTCTGCAACTGTTAATAATAAAGGTGTTTCCATTGACAAAAATGTTTATGATAGTTTACGTTTCACTAATCTTTCGCAATGGAAACAGGGTGCTTATGTGATGGAAGCACACAGCAAAGACGCGTATGGAGAGGATGTGAAGGATGTAAAATACTTTACGATATATTCAATTAATGGTTCAGAAGTGCCGGGAAATGAAATAAACTGGTGTAATGATATCACTGTAAACACTGTGGAGCCGGGAGGGAAAGGGAAATTTATTATCGGCTCCAAAGAAGAGAATGTGAAAGTGCTTTATGAATTGGAAAGCAAGGGACAGATAATTAAGAAGGAATACATCACCTTAAACAAAGAGCAAAAGCTGATTGAAATTCCGGTTGAAGAAAAAGACAGAGGCAACATTATGTTTCATTTGACATTTATAAAAAACAATCGCAGTTATAATCAAACGGGAACCGTGGTTGTGCCTTTTACTAATAAGGAGTTGGATATGGAGTTTGAAACATTCAGAGATAAATTATTACCTGGTCAGAAGGAAGAATGGAAGATAAAAATAAAAGATAAAAAGGGAGACAAAGTAGCGGCGGAAATGATGACTGCGATGTATGATGCGTCGTTAGATGCTTTCAAGCCGAACAATTGGTACTTTGCTATTAATAACGTGTTTTATTCCAATTTGTATTGGGATGTTAATTCGGGCTTTGGCACTGTGAATGCGCAGGTTTTCAACATTGAATGGAATAAATATCCTGTGGGCGCTTATCGTTATTACGACAGATTAAATTGGTTTGGATACAGCAACGGATATTACGGCAGATACGAATATGACTTTGATGGAGATGTTTCCGGAGGTTCTTATCGGGGCGGATATTATGGGGGTAAAAACCGCAGAATGTCAAATGGTTTAGCATTAAGGGAAATGGAAGAAAAGTCGCCGGATAGAGATGAAGCAGAAACAGGTTCGGATAAAAAAGTCACTTATAAAAAGACTGCAGGAGATGCTACAACCAAAGCAGATGCTATGCCAATGGCTGCTGCAACAGAAGCAGTAACTACAGTTTCTGCAAGCCAACAGGCAGTGTCTTATGGCTGGTCTGCTGGAGAAGGGAAAGAGCAAGGGAACATAGACTTATCAAAGATAAATGCAAGAAGTAATTTTGCGGAAACAGCTTTCTTTTATCCACAAATGGAAACAGATAAAGATGGAAATGTGATTATTAAATTTACTATTCCCGAAGCGTTGACGAAGTGGAAAATGATGGGCTTTGCGCATACCAAGGATTTAAAATATGGTACTATAGAAAAGAATCTGGTAACGCAAAAAGAGTTGATGGTGGTGCCGAATGCCCCGCGTTTCTTCAGAGAGAATGATAGAATGGAATTCAGCAGTAAGATTACTAATTTATCAGATGGTGATATGAATGGCACTGCGCAGATATTCTTTTATGATGCAACATCAATGAAACCAATAGATATATTGGCACAGAGCAAAAACATAAATGATGACGGCGCTAGAACATTTTCTGCTAAAAAAGGATTGAGTACAAATGTCAGTTGGGATATCAGTATTCCTGAAAGTGTTGGTGCGATAACTTATAAAGTAGTTGCAAAAGCAGGCAACTTTAGTGATGGAGAAGAAATGGCGTTGCCTGTTTTGACCAATAGAATGCTGGTAACAGAAACAATGCCGTTGCCTATTCGCAGTAAAGAAACGAAGACGTATAAATTTGAAAAATTGATTAATCAAAGCAATAGTTCTGCTACTTTGCGTAATCATAAACTTACTTTGGAGTTTACTGCAAACCCTGCCTGGTATGCTGTTCAGGCGTTACCTTATTTAATGGAATACCCTTATGAATGTGCTGAACAAACCTTCTCACGGTTTTATGCAAACAGTATTGCATCAAATATTGCTAATTCTTCACCCAAAATAAAAGCAGTATTTGATTCTTGGAAGAACGCTCCTGATTCAAAAGCGTTGTTATCTAACCTTGAAAAGAATCAGGAATTAAAATTGACATTGCTTGAAGAAACGCCTTGGGTGCTTGATGCAAAGGATGAGACTGAACGCAAAAAACGTGTCGCACTTTTATTTGACCTTAATAAAATGAGTAATGAACTGGCTTCAGCAATGAAGAAATTACAGAAGATACAATCTCCAAATGGCGGATTCCCGTGGTTTGCAGGTATGCCTGATGACAGATATATTACTCAACATATTGTTACCGGTATGGGTCATCTTGATCATCTTGGTGTAAAGAAAATTCGTGGTGATAAAGATGTTTGGAATATGGTGAATGCAGGTGTGAAGTATCTGGACAATAGGATTAGAGAGGATTACGAATGGATATTAAAATACGACCCGAAACACATTGATGAAAATCATTTGAGTTATTTGCAGATACAATATTTGTATGCACGCAGTTATTTTAAAGATGTTGCTGTGGATAACAGAAATCAAAAGGCAATGGAATATTATAAAGGGCAGGAGAAAAAATACTGGTTGCAGAACAGCAGGTATATGCAGGGAATGATTGCTTTGGCGTTGTTTCGCTACGATGATAAAATAACTCCTAAAGACATTATGAAATCGTTGAAAGAAAATTCAATGAACAGTGAAGAAATGGGAATGTACTGGAAAGATAATACATCAGGATATTATTGGTATCAGGCACCGATTGAGAGCCAGGCACTGTTAATAGAAGCTTTTGATGAAGTGAGTAATGATAAGAAAGCTGTAGATGATTTGAAAGTATGGCTTTTGAAATCAAAACAAACTCAGGATTGGAAAACAACCAAAGCTACTACCGAAGCCTGTTATGCACTATTATTAAGAGGTACTGATTGGTTGGCTACCGAAAGTAATGTAGAAATTTCTTTGGGCGATATTAAAGTTGACCCTAAGAAAATGCCTGATGTGAAACAGGAAGCAGGGACAGGATATTTTAAAACTTCGTGGAGCGGTGGTGATATAAAACCGAATATGGGCAATGTTACCATCACTAAAAAAGATGAAGGTGTAAGTTGGGGAGCGTTGTATTGGCAGTACTTTGAACAGCTTGATAAAATTACGCCAAGTAAAACTCCTTTGAATCTGAAAAAACAATTATTCCTTCAAAAGAATACGGATGCAGGTCCGGTGATAGAGCCAATTTCATCTTCTACATTATTAAAAGTAGGTGATAAAATAAAGGTTAGGATTGAACTGCGAGTGGATAGAGATATGGAATACGTGCAGATGAAAGATATGCGGGCAGCAGGTTTTGAGCCTACCAATGTTATTTCAACTTATAAATATCAGGATGGATTGGGATATTATGAAAGCACGCGAGATGCGGCAACCAATTTCTTTTTCTCGTATTTGCCGAAAGGAACTTATGTGTTTGAGTATCCTCTTGTAGTTTCTCATAATGGAGATTTCTCTAACGGTATAACTTCTATTCAATGTATGTATGCTCCTGAATTTGCAAGTAATTCGGAAGGGATACGAGTGAAGGTTGGGAAGTAAGTTCTTTACCACTAAATTTTTCAGTAATTGTAGTATTAATTTGACTAAAATGATGATTTAGAAAGAATATTAATATCTATTAATACACTACCTTTGGCAACTTTCTAAATCATCATTTGTTTTATTAATTATATGAATCGTCCAAAGTTTTATGTTTATCTTCCTATACTATTTTCATTACTATTAATTCTTGGTATTTATATTGGCAGCACCTTTCATCTCAATAGAAAGGATGGGAACAATGCTTCCGAAGGCACTGTTGGATCCAGTAAGCTTGATGAAATATTAAAATTTGTAACCGAACAATACGTAGATACAATTCAACCAAATAAACTGGTTGATAAAACTATCATTTCGATGTTACAAAATTTAGACCCGCATTCTGCATATATTTCTGCTGACGAACTTGCAGAAACAAATGCCCCGTTGCAAGGAAATTTCGAGGGCATCGGTGTTGAGTTTAATATAGTTAAAGATACCGTATGCGTGGTTGCTGTGATACCCGGTGGTCCTTCAGAAAAAGTGGGTGTACTTGCGGGTGATAAAGTTATTTTAGTAGATGGTAAAAAGATTGCAGGTATTAAAATAAATAATAAAACTGTTATGAGTAAGTTGAAAGGGAAAGGAGGAACTAAAGTGAAGGTGAGCATGATTCGAAGAGGACAGCCGCAACTTATTGAGTTTACTATTACACGCGGCACCATTCCTATTTATAGCATTGATGCAGCATATATGGTGAATGCAAAAACAGGATATATTAAGGTTGCACGATTTGCCGAAAGCACCTATAAAGAGTATATGGCTGCTTTTAAAAAATTGCAGGAACTGGGAATGCAACAATTAATTATTGATTTACGAGGAAACGGTGGCGGTTATCTAAACACTGCAGTAAGCCTTGCAGATGAATTCTTAAGTAATGGTAAAGAAATTGTATACACTTTAGGGAGGGCTCGCCCACGAAAAGATTATAAAGCAACATCGGCTGGAGAATTCGAGAATGGCAAATTAATAGTATTAATTGATGATGGATCAGCATCAGCAAGTGAAATTTTATCTGGAGCCCTTCAGGATAATGATCGTGCCACTATTGTAGGGCGGCGATCTTTTGGAAAAGGACTAGTGCAGGAACAAAGCGAATTTACTGATGGTTCTGCCATTCGGTTAACTATCGCGAGATACTACACCCCAACTGGCAGATGCATTCAGAAGTCTTATTCCAAAGGTTTAGATGCATATTATGAAGAAGAATATAAACGTTATTCTTCTGGCGAATTGGAAAACGCTGATAGCATGAAAGTGGCCGATTCATTGAAGTTTAAAACTCCCGGAGGTAAAGTAGTATATAGTGGTGGTGGAATTACTCCAGATGTTTTTGTTCCTATTGACACTGCTGGCAATACGCATTATCTTGGTGAAGCTTTGTATTCAGGCGTATTGAATGAGTTTAGTTTTGACTATGCGGATAAAAACAGATCGAAACTTAAGGCATATAAAACACCTCAGAATTATAATAAATCGTTTGAAGTAACAGATGAATTATTAAATGAGTTTATTGAATTTGCCGCTAAAAATAAAATCAAACGAAATGATAAACAGATAAAAACATCTTCTGTAATTATTAAGAATGAAATTAAAGCTCTTATTGCCCGTTCTATATGGAATAATGAGGGTTATTATCCAATAATTCAGGAACAGGATAATGTTTTGAAGAAGGCAATTGAGCTGATGAAATAGAATACTATTGTTAAGTATTTCCGCTTCCAAAATCTAATATCTGTTCTCAAAAACAATTCTTTAGATTTCAATTTCAAACAATACATATTTTTAGTATTTAGTTCGAATTGCCTTGCGATTTACTAACTTTGTAATGAAATAATGAAACAAATAATATTAATAATTTCTATTGTTATCTGTTGCCATGCATTGGTTGCACAAGAAAGAGAAAATGAATTAAGAGGCACCATAAAAGTACAGAAAACAGGGCAACTGGTAAAAGTACTTTATGATAACGTAAATTATAGATTAATTGGAATTGACCAATTCGGTAATGTACTAGATAGCGCCGTTGTGGAGTTTCAAATGAGTGTAACCATACAAGGGCTTTTTTATAATGAAAAAACGGTAGGGTTCCGACTTTCTTATCAGATGCAGCAGTTGCTTGGAAAATGCGATCAAAGTGCTGAAATTTTCTTTGATAAAATAAAGGCAAAAGACAGAAGTGGGAATATTGTAGAGATTCCTAAATTTAAATATTCCCTTGGGTCAAGAAATGATTTTACCTATTAATAACAAATACTTCATTTAATAGATGATTCGGTAAGAATGAAAAGATTTTCATTCTACTAAAAAATTGAGGTATTCATTTGTTAAATCTACACCAACACTTTCCCATCCATTTCTTTTGGAATAGCAAGATTCATCATCTTTAAAATGGTAGGAGCAATGTCAGCAAGCTTTCCATCACTTACTTTCTTATAATCAGTATCAATTAAAATACAAGGCACCGGATTAGTGGAATGAGCCGTGTTTGGAGAGCCATCAGGATTAATCATAAAATCTGCATTTCCATGGTCAGCAATAATTATAAATGAATACCCCGTTTTCAAACCAGTTTCTATAACCTTTTTAGCACAGGCATCCACAGTTTCTATTGCTTTAGTAACCGCTTTGTAATCACCCGTATGTCCCACCATATCAGCATTTGCAAAGTTCAAACAAACAAAATCAGTATTTCCTTTTAATAATTCAGGAACTATGGTATCAGTAACTTCCTCTGCACTCATTTCCGGTTTTAAATCATAAGTAGCTACCTTTTGCGAAGGAATCATTAATCTTTTTTCACCTTTAAATTCCTTTTCCCGTCCTCCCGAAAAAAAGAAAGTTACATGAG
Source organism: uncultured Bacteroidota bacterium (assembly GCA_903881065.1). GTDB lineage: Bacteria > Bacteroidota > Bacteroidia > 2-12-FULL-35-15 > 2-12-FULL-35-15 > 2-12-FULL-35-15. The sequence continues at coordinate 22,587 of CAIRRW010000119.1, read as the reverse complement.
GGTATTTCTCTGTTTCTGCAATGCGAATCTGTGTTTTTCCTGCTTTCTCAAGTACTTCACCAAGTGTATTTGCTAGATTATCCTTGTCATAAACCAAGTGAACATTCTTAAAAGTATGGTCGTAATTTGTCATTGTTACATAATACAAAGGCAGTGTATTCATGCCTTGTTTAGGCATATTCTGCTGAGTAAGTACCTGCGTTATTTCACGGCATCTATCCGTACGGAAATTAAAACAAATAACCACATCATTTTCTTTTATTGCTCCTATGGCATTGCCTGCATCATCAGTAATTACAATAGGTTTGATAAATTCATCGGTTACATTTTCTGTATAAGATTGTTTGACACCTGCCAAACTATTTGTTGTTTTATTACCTGTTCCATGTACCAATAAATCATAAGCTATCTTCACCCGTTCCCAGCGTTTGTCCCTATCCATAGCATAATAACGACCGCAAACAGAAGCAACTCTCCCTGCAGAAGTCTTCAAATGTTCCTCCAGATTCCTCATATATCCCAATCCGCTTTTCGGGTCGGTATCTCTTCCATCGGTAAAAGCATGAATAAAAACATTTGATAAACCATTGGCTTTCGCCATGTCACAGAGATGGTGCAAATGTGTTTGCGAAGAATGTACGCCACCTTCAGAAACCAATCCCATGAAGTGAACTGATTTATTGTTTTGTTTCGCATATTCAAAAGCTTTTACAAGAGTCGGATTGGTATCAATCGTTTTTTCACGAATTGCTTTATTTATTAATTCTAAATCTTGATATACAATTCTTCCTGCACCAATGTTCAAGTGTCCAACTTCACTGTTTCCCATCTGCCCATCGGGCAAACCCACATTATTACCAGAAGTAAGCAAAGTGCTGTGCGGATAATTTTTAAACAAACTATCTACAAAAGGAGTGTTGGCATTCGCTATTGCATCCGACTTTGAACCATCGCCAATTCCCCAACCATCCAATATAATTAATGCTACTTTTTTCATTCTGTAAATTATTATCTAACTATTAAATTCTACTTCAAATATTGTTCCTTTCGGCACATTGTTTCGTACCGAAATTATTCCATTATGCTGTTTTACCAAAAAATCAACGATAAACAAACCAAGCCCAGTTCCTTTAGTTTTGCGCGTTTCCTCACTGCCTATCCTATAAAACTTCCTGAATATATATTTCTTTTCTTCCTCAGTAATTCCCAATCCTTCATCAGCAACTGATAGTATTATTTTCTGATTTTGTTTTTTCAAACCCACTTTAATGGTTGAATCACTGGAAGAATATTTTACTGCATTCTCGAATAGATTAAGAATGATGGAAGGGAAACTCATCCTATCAATTTTCATAAATATATTTGGATCAATATCGAGTACAACTCTTTGTTTATAACGGAAAGATTCGATAGTCTGATTCATTCCTTCGGTAATATAATCTGAAAGATTATATTCCTCTTTATGAGAAGTAAAAACATTATTTTCAATTTTGGCAGCAAGCAGAATATTCTCTACTAAATTATTCAGGCGGTCTGTATCATTGATAGCGTTGGCAAGAATTTCTTTCTGCTTTTCACGATCCAGTTCTCTTTTCTGCAAGGTTTGCAGTTGAAGTTTAGCGGAAGCAATAGGCGATTTTAATTCATGCGTTACAGAAAGTAAGAAGTTTTTCTGCTGATTGGCAAGTGCAGTTTCTTTATTAAATGATTTTCGAATCTGATAAATTCCTAGGAGCAATAAACAAACAAATACGCTGCCTTCTCCTGCAATCATTATCCAACGGCGGTGAAGCCTTTCATTTAACTTGTTCCCGTTTGCAACCACTTCATCCAGCGATTCTCCTTTCAACACATTTACCTGTTCTTCTAATCTTGTAATCTCATTATTTTGTTTTACCATTGAATAACTCCACCAGAAAAACTGCAAAATAACGTACGTTACCAGAATATAAAACCAAAATAAAGGGCGCGATTTTATGTTTGAACTCGACATTTCCGCAAAGGTAAAGAAAATCAAATTAGCAGATAGGTTTTCTCTTTATCTTTGTAATTCAATACAATAAAATGGGCGCAGTATTATTTATGAGCATGGGAATTACTTTTCTTTTAAGTATTCCTATTATTACTTCGAGGATGGCAAACCGGCTGGGAAGAAATCCAAAGGTATGGTTTTTTATTGGCTTGGTGTTGCCCGTTATTGCTGCGTTTATTCTATTTTTGTTGCCTGATTTATCCGAGAAGGAATAGATAATTAATAATCTTCGTCTGTCTTCACTGTTTTTTCCTTTTTCTTTTTAGGCTGCTTCACCTTCTTCGTGCTTTCTTTCTTTTGTTTCGCAGCATCTCTTTCTTTCTTTCTTGTTGCTTTTTCTGCAAATCGTTCCAGCTTTTCCTCTGCTTTTAATTGCCCTTTTGTTTTGGTAAATCTAATTGCTCTGCCGCCAATAAAAACACCATATGAATATAGCATTTGCTGAGTTTGCATTGATTTGATTACCGATTGATTTATATCATAGTTACCATAAAGACCGGCGAAAAAATATTTACCATTATAGCCAATACTTGTTTTTGCCCTTCCAATCAGCGGAAATGCAATTCTACCACTTAAAGAACCATTAACATAATTATACGATTGAAGCTGAATACCAACACCGGCGAGCACTGCACCCGAGAAATAAAAATCACGTTTACTAAGATTAAACGCATAACCTGGACTAATCTGAAAACCATAATTGCGATTACGGTACAAATAGGAACCGCTGTAATAGTATTTCCTAACTGATTCAGGAATTAAATCATCGCCTTTTATTTCATTGAACTTTAGCGACATCATCAGGAGAACGGAACCGGCAGATTTTTTTTGCATTGCCGCTTGATTGAATGCAGCGTTGTAGGAAAACTTTTTTCCATTAAACAAAAACATTCCATTTACACCCAACTGATACGCACGAATATCGCTGTTATAATTTCTAAATAAATATTGGTCGCCGATAAAGTGATAATAAAACCTGCGGTAGTCCTGATAATACGCTTCGATGCCGAAAATGTTTTTATAATAATCAAACGTAAATTGCTGAAAGCTGGAACGGGCGTGATTTATAGTATCATTAAAATCATTTTTCATTTTGAAGGAATAAGAAGCGCCTATACCTTTTATATTAACTGAAACACCAAATGTTGCAGGTATATTAGGAGTGTAAACTACCCGTGCATCCTTTAGTTGACGAGCGGTATACGCATCATTATTACGTGGAGTGATAGTATATTCAAACGCATTTTGATTTACAAATGTTTTTAATGCAAATATATTGCTGAACGTCTGAATGTAAGTGGTATCAGGGTCGGTGGCTTTGCTGCTGAAAGAAATTAGCAGCAGTAGTGCTGAAAATAAAATACGTGTTTTAAGGAGTAATTTCATTAGTTGTCAAATTTAAAATATTAGTTGAATTTATCAGGCTTTCATTTTTTAAAGTAATTAACAAACGGTGTTTAGTATCTGCTCCTTTCAAAGATTACAACTATCATTTTACTAAAAAGAAATAGTATTTAGTTTATCCCATCTCATTAATTTTCTTTTTCTTTGTTATATGAAAAAACAATTGGCACTACTCTTTACCATTATAATTATTGCAGCTGCGGAAGCTATTGCCCAGCCATTTGTTGATTTGGTGAATGTTGGTACTCAAACGTTTTCTTCTAACTATAAAGATACTACGCGGTGGAAAAATAAAACAGACAGTTATTATCTGAATTTATTTTTTCCGAAGGAATTTAAAAATGGCAATACATTTATTATACGTATAAACAGCGAAACGATGAATGCCAATTTAAAATCGGATTCTTCCTATTCATCACGCTTATCATACGTTTCGATGCCGATAGGTTTTCAGTTTCTATCGAAAGATAAGAGATGGAAAACAATAGCAATAGTAATTCCGAAACTGGCTTCTGATTTTAAAAGTGCGGTGAATGATAAGGATTTTCAGCTTGGCGGAATATTTCTGGAGAATTATATTGTGAATGAGAAGTTGAAAATAAAAGCAGGATTATATTATAATCGCGAAGCGTTTGGAGATTTTTATATGCCGCTTGTAGGTATCGACTGGGCGGCTACCAGTCGAATTAATTTATATGGAATATTGCCTACCAACTATAAAGTGGAATTTACATTGGTACCCAATAAATTATATACCGGCCTCAACTTTAAATCGTATACCCGTTCCTTCCGTTTGTCGGCGCAGGATAATTATGATTATGTGCGGTACAATGAAATTCAGTTGAAACTATTTATGGATTATTTTATTTATAAAAAGCTATTAGTATTTGGCGAAATAGGCTATTCCATTGGTAAAGACCCATTGCAATATAAATATAATACTAGTGATGTGGTTTATTATAATCCGTTGTATACACCTTTAAAGCCTTATCCTACCTTTAATATAGGGCTTGCGTATCGTTTGCGTTTTGATTTGATGAAGGAATAAGGTGGTACTTTAATATCACCAGCCTAAAGGCAGGAGTTACACTTGAGTTAAAATTTCCCTTTTATTTTTCTACTTCTTTCGTGCTCTTCGGGAGTTTGGATGGAATAAATAAACTTGTTTGTTTTTTCGAGCCACTCAAATATTTCTTTAATACTTCGCTGTTGATGTTCACGTATTTGCTCGTCGGTAACGGTGTAATGAAACCCTTTATCAGCATTTTCGGCTATTGGAATTATTATTCTTTCGGTGGGTTTCATTTTTTTATAAGTTTTGATAACAGCAGTATATCATCATTGTCCTGCTTACGATTTGCATATTGTTTCAGCAAAATTAAATGTTCTACCGATACCAGATAAACATCAGTATTATCCATTCTTCTGGTTTGTCGGGCATTCCACATTTCTTCAAAATTAAGAGGAACATTTAACAGTACATCCAAATTCAGATAATTGGCAATGCTATTGAAATACGAGTATGCCATTAAGTTTTTTTCGGAAATTACTTTTTGTCTTTCTTCTTTCGACACGAATGTTTTTATGGAAACAGGAATAACGGATTGGTACTTTAATATCTTTATTGCAGTTTCAAACTGTTGAAGATTATCTTCTGTGAAATCGAGCAGAATATCAATATCGGCAGTCATTCGCGGAATACCATATATATTAACAGCAAGCCCTCCGCAAATTAAATAACGGACTTTATATTGTGCCAGTTTGCTGAATAACTCGAAATATTCCATAGCACAAAAGTAGGAAATTATAAGTTGGAAGTTTTATTTATTAGTAATGCAATTAAAACTTATAGCCTACATTTATTGCATTTCGAAGTCCAAATTTTAGTTTACCGTTTGAATAATCAAAACTCTCACCACCAATCTTCTCTATACTATAGGTATTACTTTTGCCGAATCCAATTAAAAAATCAATTACCAATCTTTCTTTTAAATAAAACTGATATCCTGTTATAAGTGCTACTGCATAGCTATAAAAATAGTAATCGGAATAATAATGCCTAATCGGCCATTGGTAATTAATATTTACCGGTATCCATCCATCATATCTATCTTCTTCCCTCCACCATCCACCACTTATGCCAACATAAGGCTGGCCTAAAAGCATCCGTTGTTTCGTAATAAAATATTTATATTCCGCAATAACTTGATATACTTCTGATCGCCCTGCGCCTTCGCCGGCAGTATTAGTTAAATCATCCTTAGTAATGCCAGCTGCCAGATAGTTTCCAGTAAGTTGAATACTACTTCTCTTTTTTATTAATTTTTCTATCGTTAATGAATATCCAAAATTATAACCTATTGATGCGTAGGCAGGCAATAAAAAATCTGATTTAATAATCAATCCGATGATTTTCTGTTTTACTGAATCAGGGTTAATATCCAACGAATCTAAACTTGTTAAAAGCGAATCATTTTTGATTTTTTTTGTATCCTGCGCAAATCCTCCGAAAGAAAAAAGTACTATTAATATAGAGAAGATGTATTTCATTTATTAAAACTTATAGCCTACATTTATTGCACTTCTAACCCCAAGGCTCCATTCATTATATGGAAAATTAATATCGTCTCCTCTAATCTTTTTTACACTATAAGCTTTATTTCCACCAAATCCGATTAGAAAATCAATTACAAATCTATCAATTAGATAAAATTGATAACCTGTCATCAGCCCAAGTGAATAGCCTGATAAATTATAATCAGCAGAAGTATGCTTTCCTGGACTAGGTAACATAGAATTGGGATAAGTCCAAATATCAAATTTCTCTTCTTCTTTTATCCATTTTAAATAAGCACCTACATAAGGACGACCTGATATCATATTAGTATCAGTAATAAAAAATTTATATTCAGGAATAATCTGATATACATTTTGTCTTCCTGAATTTGTACCGTAGTTATTATTGTTTGCAGCATAACTATCAGTTAAATTCATTAATGAAATTCCTCCAGAAAAATAAAGACCAGTAATTTGGATACTATGCCTTTTCTTTATTAATTTTTCTAAAGTAAAAGTGCATCCAAAACTGTTCGTAACAACAGCGTAGGCAGGCGATAAAAAATCTGATTTAATAATCAATCCGATGATTTTCTGTTTTACTGAATCAGGGTTAATATCCAACGAATCCAAACTTGTTAAAAGCGAATCATTTTTGATTTTTAATGAATCCTGTGCAAATCCTCCGAAAGAAAAAATTACTATTAATATGGAGAAGAGGTATTTCATTTATTATTTACCTAACAAAAGTACTTAATTATAGGTACTTTCACCAAATACCAAAACCACCGAAATGAAAAAGAAAGAATATTTGATTGTATTTTATGATAATAAAAAACAATTTGTACACCAGTTTACTCATTATGCTTTTAAAGAGGAAGAAGTGTATCAGTACATCATTACGGATATTTTGCATAACCAAATGTATGCCGAAGAAGTACGTTTACATCATTCCACCATTATTACCGAAGTAGGTGCAGGCGTCGTGCTGGTGGTGATTGCCGATGTTGATTCGCTGTTTTTATATAATTGCAAAGACCGGAAATTAACGGATGTGGAAATACAATCGGCAGTGGTGATGAGCGACGGAAAAAAGGTATGCGACGGTGCAGCGATATTATGCATTTCGGAGGGTGCTTTGGGAACACGTATTACTCATACCAATGAAAAAACAGGCTGCCTTTCCTATAAAGCTTCGTTGTTTTATCTACATAATAATCCCCGCTCATAATTAGTTGGATATATAATCAGGATTACTTTCTACCTCTTTCTCAACTTCATCCCCAGCCCTTCTCCTTGAAAAAAGGAGAAGGGTGCCAAAGCCTGAAGCACTTTATTTTATTACCTGGCACTTCACCTCCTAGCCCTCTCCTTCCTTCGAGGAGAGAGGATAAAGGGGTGAGGTATTGCAGCCGAATAATAATTTAATGTTGAGGGTTTCCCCTCATTTAGTCTTCTTTTATCCAAATAAATTTGTGCCGTTAAGTTCATTGAAGGTTCTCAAGGTAAAAATAATTGGAGGCAATTAAAAAATAGTAGTACACCATTTTAAAATAATAGTACACAATTATAAAATAGTGGTGCACCATTAAAAAATAGTAGTACCCAATTATAAAATAATAGAGCCCAATTATAAAATAATAGTACACCATTATAAATTAGTAGTACACTATTTTAAAATAATGGTGCACAATTAAAAAATAATAGTACACCATTATAAAATAATTGGGTTTAGCTAAAAGATTTAAGGGGACGATAAAACAAGGATAAAACGACTGATAATTATTAATAAACAATTAAACTAAAGTATAAAATGGCAAATGAAGATCAATTCGGGGGTTCGGATGCAAAATTCGATAAACTGGCAGTTCAAATTTTAGAAGAAGTAACAAGTAATGAGGCTACATGGAATATCGACCCTGTTGTAATAGCTGTAGGGCAAGGGTTTCTTGATATCTGGACTAAAAAGTATGCGATTACAAAGAAGAAAACAAAATCGTCGGAAGTTGATAGAGAGAATACTGCTAAAGCTCGCGTGAATCTTACAAAATGGCTTCGTAAATTTGTGAAAACAAATATTTATGAGAACGATTTGATGGATGATGCCGCAATTTCTTCTACCGGATTAAAACCTCATAAAACCACCAAAACCAAGATAGGCAAGCCGGCAACAGTGCCTTCAATAGAAATGCTTGCAGGTAATCCGCCAAATGTAAAATCATATTACCATCAGCCACCGGATGCGGCAGGAGTAAAAAAAAGTGGCAAACCTGCCGGAGTAGCACGTGTGGAAACAGCAATATTTATTTGTATGCCACTTCCGCCAGATGATAAAGGAGTTATAAAATTTGCCACTCCACCTGCCAAACCTGATAATTATGGACGATTTGATTCGGGCACTCGCACACCAATGATTTTGGAGTTCGACCCTGAATTGTCTGGCCTCTATTTTTATTCCTGCTCCTGCTGGGTTACCGCCACAGGTATCAAAGGCGATTGGAGCGCACCGCAAAAATTCAGGATTCCGTAGCGACAGTTCATTGGTTCACTCGTTTATTGGTTGAATAGTTTATCTGCTTATTGATAAACGTAAAAAAGTAAATCCCATTATGATGATACATAATGGGATTTTTTTGTGGAGAAAAACCAATTTAAAAAAAGATTAAATTTTAACCATCAAAAAACACAATTTCAGCCCCAAAAAGATATACAATTTTTTCTCAAAAAAACAAGTGCTTTTTATTCAAAATATTGTTAATAAATATATTTAGTTAAAAATAACTAAAACCTCAATAATATCAATATAAATGTTACTTTTGCTGACCTTTAAAAAAAGATAGAAATTTTAACTAAATAATAAGATAAAAAAGTGAGCGAAAAAGAACAGAAAATGGACGACTATTCAGCGGATAGTATTCAGGTATTAGAAGGGTTGGAAGCGGTACGTAAGCGACCGTCGATGTACATAGGTGATACAGGGCAGAAAGGATTGCACCACTTGGTATATGAGGTGGTAGATAACTCAATTGATGAGGCATTGGCCGGACATTGTAAGAATATATTTGTTACAATTAATGAAAATAATTCCATCACTGTAAAAGATGATGGGCGTGGAATACCTGCTGATTATCATGCGAAGGAGAAAAAATCGGCATTGGAAGTAGTAATGACAGTGTTGCATGCCGGTGGTAAATTCGATAAAGATTCCTATAAAGTATCTGGTGGTTTGCACGGGGTGGGTGTTAGTTGCGTTAATGCACTTTCTACTCATATGCGCACTGAAGTACACCGTAACGGGAAAATATACGTTCAGGAATATTCATGCGGAAAACCTTTGTATCCTGTAAAGGAAATTGGAGACACTACACTTCGCGGAACTATTCAAACTTTTCAGCCTGATGCTAGTATATTTAATACTACTTTATATCATTACGATATAATTGCTGCCCGCTTGCGCGAACTTTCGTTTTTGAACAAAGGTATCCGTATTATATTGGATGATGCTCGCGAAAAAGATGAGGCCGGAAACAACCGTACCGAAACATTTCATTCGGAAGGTGGATTAAAAGAGTTTGTTGCCTATTTGGATAGCACACGCGAGCCACTTATAGATGAAGTAATCTATATGGAAGGGGATAAAAATGGTATTCCTGTGGAAGTGGCAATGGTTTATAACTCGTCGTTTGCCGAAAATATTCACTCGTATGTAAATAATATTAATACGCACGAAGGTGGTACCCATTTGGCTGGTTTCCGCAGAGGATTAACTCGTACATTGAAAGCGTATGCTGATAAATCGGGTTTACTTCAGAAGGTAAAATTTGAAATAGCAGGAGACGATTTCCGTGAAGGTCTTACAGCAGTTATCTCGGTAAAAGTGCAGGAGCCACAGTTTGAAGGGCAAACAAAAACCAAACTTGGAAACAATGAGGTGATGGGTGCTGTGGATATTGCGGTGAGTGAGATGTTGAATAATTATCTGGAAGAACATCCAAAACAGGCACGTACTATTGTAGATAAAGTAATATTGGCTGCTACTGCCCGTCATGCTGCCCGCAAGGCCAGAGAGATGGTTCAGCGTAAATCAGTACTTACCGGTTCAGGTCTTCCCGGCAAACTTTCCGACTGTTCTGAATCAGATCCTGCACTTTGCGAATTGTATCTGGTAGAGGGTGATTCGGCAGGTGGAACAGCCAAACAAGGTCGTAACCGTGCTTATCAAGCTATTCTTCCATTAAGAGGTAAAATTCTGAATGTGGAAAAAGCAATGGAATATAAGATTTACGACAACGAGGAGATAAAGAATATGTTCACCGCTCTTGGTGTTTTCAGAGGTACTCCCGAAGATGACCGCGCACTGAACATTGAGAAATTACGTTACCATAAAATCGTTATCATGTGTGATGCCGATGTTGATGGTAGCCACATTACTACGTTGATTCTTACTTTCTTCTTCCGCCACATGAAAGAAATGATTGAGCATGGTTATATTTATATAGCTACACCTCCACTATATCTTGTGAAAAAAGGGAAACAGGAAAAATACTGCTGGACAGAAGATGACCGTACCCGCGCAGTTGCAGAGTTGGCTGGTGGCGAAGGAAAAGAAAGTACAGTAGGCGTTCAGCGTTATAAAGGTTTGGGAGAGATGAACGCCGAACAGCTTTGGCAAACAACTATGAATCCTGAATTCAGAACATTGCGTCAGGTAAGTATAGATAATGCTGCGGAAGCCGATAGAACTTTTTCGATGCTTATGGGAGATGAAGTTCCGCCACGCAGAGATTTTATTGAGAAGAACGCTAAATATGCAAATATTGACATTTAATAGTTTTAACCATGAATTATTAAAGCAGAAGAAGTCCCAAAAGGACTTTTTTTGCTTTATATAGTATTTGTAATAAAAGGTTTCCCTTAAGGAGATTTAATTACTTTTGCGTCCCGAATGAAAAATAAAACAAAATATATTCTTCATACCTTATTAGGTTTCCGAAACTATCTATTCTTATTTTCTTGGTATAAGATACATACTTTGAAAAAAGACAGAAATGAAAAGGATTTCTTTCAGTTTCTGAAATTGATACCGGATAATACCACCGTACTTGATATTGGAGCCAATATTGGTATTATGACCGTACATATTGCCCGAACAATTAAAGGGGTAACGGTTTATAGCTTCGAGCCGATGCCAAATAACATTGCTGCGCTTAAAAGGATTATCAACTATTTTAAATTGACAAACGTACAACTTCGCGAAGTAGCTTTGGGAAATACCGAGGGCGAAGTGGAAATGGTGATGCCTGTAATTTCAAACGTACGTATGCAAGGGTTAAGCCATGTGGTACACGATTCTATTACTGAATTCAATGAAGGAGAAAAAATTAAAGTTCCTCTTTTGATGTTGGATAAAATGGAGGAATTAATGAGCGCCAAAAAACGGGTGAGTGCAATAAAAATTGATGTGGAGAATTTTGAATTTTTTGTTCTTGATGGAGCAAAAAAGCTTATTGCGAAACATAAACCTATTGTATATGCCGAACTTTGGGAAAATGAGAATCGTGAAAAGTGTTTTACATTATTTAACAACCTGTCTTATAAAACCTTTGTAGTGCTTGATAATACTACCATTGAGTACGACCGAACAAAACATATAACCCAAAACTTTATCTTCCTACCTCAATAAATTAAGTATTTTTGCGCAATGCACAAGAAGTTCCTGTCTAACCTTGGTTTAATCTTATTCCTGAATTTGCTTATAAAGCCAATTTATGTTTTCGGGATAGACAAAGCAGTTCAGTTTCAGGTAGGTACAGCGGCGTACGGTATCTATTTCGCAATTTTCAACTTCTCTTTCTTACTTACCATTATTCTTGATTTCGGGATAACCAACTTCAATAATAAAAACATTTCACAGAATAATCACCTGCTTACCAAACATTTTTCAAGCCTGTTTACGCTTAAATTAATGTTGGCTGTTATTTATATAATAGTGGTGGTAGTAGTAGGGCTTATGATTGGATACGACACCCGCTTGATGAAGCTGTTATTGGTGCAGGGCTTTAATATGTTTCTGTTATTCTTTATTAATTATCTGCGTTCAAACCTTGCTGGGCTTCACCTCTTCAAAACGGATGGCTTGATTTCTGTTCTTGATAGAACAATAATGATAATTATATGTGTTTTCCTGTTGCATTCAGGCATTTTCTATACTGAAAACGGAATTATGTATTTTGTTTATGCACAAACATTTGCTTATTCAGTTGCAGCACTAACAGCCTTCTTAATTATTCTAAAGAAAACCCATTCATTTAAACTCAAATGGAACTTTACCTTTTCGGTAATGATATTGAAAAAGAGTCTGCCGTTTGCTATCCTTACTTTATTAATGTCCTTTTATAACCGAATTGATTCTGTAATGATAGAACGTATGCTACCCAATGGAGTTGGCGATGTTCAATCAGGGATTTATGCTCAGGGTTTCCGTATTCTTGATGCTACCAATATGATTGCATTTCTTGTAGCAGGAGTGCTGCTTCCTGTGTTTTCAAAAATGCTGAAACATAAAGAATCAGTGGAAGATTTGGTAAAGTTGATTAGCAGGTTGTTATTAACTCCGGCTATTGTTATTGGCATTGGTTGTGTTTTCTATAGTAAAGAACTAATGGAAATGCTATATCCTATCCATAAAACAGATACGCTGGAAATGTACGCTGACCATTTGAACGAAGCATCAAAAATATTCAGCCTATTAATGTTAAGTTTTATAGCCATTTCCACTACTTATATTTATGGTACTTTACTTACTGCAAACGGCAATTTGCGACAACTTAATTTTATGGCAGCATCGGGCATGGTGCTTAATATTATCTTTAATTATATATTAATAAAGAAATATGAAGCTTACGGTTCAGCCATCTCAAGTATGTCAACTCAGTTTTTGACAGCAATAATTCAACTCACCATTGCCCAAAAAATATTTAAATTTAAAGTTAATTATCGATTAATTGGCGCATTTATTTTGTTTACAATTGGAGTAGTTACAATTAATTATTTCTCGAAAACTATGCATTTCCATATGTTATCAACCAATAACTGGTATGTTAACTTTTCTATTATGTGTGCTGCATGTGGTATTTGGGCTTTCGTAACCGGAATGATAAGCATTAAAGCAATTTTCGGATTCTTCAAGTTCTGATGGAAAGCATAATAAATTATGCGGTTTCCTAAATTTTTCTACTTTTGTCGTCCCAACATTAAAATTTAGATTTTTTATTATGGAGAATAAAACGCAGTCAGCGGAGGATTTCAATTCATTAAACGTATTATATTTTATATATAAGTGGCGTAAACCACTTATTCTGATTGGCATTTTAGCAATAATTATTTCGAGCATTGTTGCGTTAACAATTCAGGAGAAATATAAATCAACTGTAATACTTTTTCCGGCTACTACAAGTTCAATATCAAAAGCTTTATTAACTGAAAATACCTTCAAGAATGAAGATGTACTTCAATTTGGTCAAGAAGAAGAAGCAGAGCAGATGTTACAGATATTAAATTCTGATGAAATAAGAACAAAAATCTGTCAGAAATACCACTTAATGTCTCATTACGGTATTGATTCGACTGATAAGTTCAAACAAACTAAATTGTATGACGAATACCAAAGTAATATAACTTTTAAACGGACTGAATATATGTCAGTTAAAATAGAAGTAATGGACAGAAACCCTGATACTGCCTCTATAATTGCCAATAATATTGCTGCCCTCCATGATTCAGCTAAGATAAGAATGCAAAGAGACAGAGCGTATCAGGCACTCAGCATCGTAGAAAAAGAATATAAAGCCAAAATTGCAGATGTTCAGCGATTGACTGATTCAATAAAAGTAATCAATAACCTTGGTATTTATGATTACGAATCTCAGTCGGAAAGAACCAATGAACAATATGTAATAGCAATTTCAAAAGGCGATCAACGTGCTGTGAAATTGCTAGAAGAGAAATTAAAGATAATTGCCCAATATGGAAGTGCTTATGTCTCCCTTCGCGATAATTTATTTATGCAACGCAAACAATTAAACACATTAAAAACAAAATACGAAGAAGCAGAAGTGGATGCGAAAGCTATACTACCTCAGAAATTCGTTGTTAGCAATGCGTTTCCAGCAGAAAAGAAATCATATCCTGTTCGTTGGATAATAGTTGTTGTTTCTACTATATCCTCTTTACTTATTGCAATTATCCTTATTCTATTAATTGAAAATATTAAACAATTTAAACTGAAAGGAACTTCTGAAACAGCCTGAATACGGAAACCGATTTCAGAATTTCTAATAATAAAGAAACTGAAATTGGCGAATCTGACTTTTAAAGACAAAATAGAGAAATTAAAAGAAGAAACTGAAAACGAAACTCTAACAAAAGACACAACAGAGGAAAAGCAAGCAAAGAAAGTAAATTTCACAGTAGCATCACATGAAATAGATAACGATATTATGCAAGAATACACTCAGAGCAATTATCATTTTTTAAAGCTAATAATAAAATGGAGATTTCATTTTATTATTATAACAGTTGCTGCAATTATTGTTGCATCTATCTTTTCTAGCGAGATGTTTATTCCTGCTAAATATAAATCTTTTGCAATAGTATATCCGTCCAATTTAACTCCATATGGTCACGAAAGTCCTGCCGAGCAAATGATGCAATTACTTGAATCTGCAGATATTAGAAATTCAATCATAAAGAAATTTGATTTAGCTAAACGATATGAGATTGATACAACTGCAAAAACGGGTAAGTCAGCATTAATTGGTACATATGAATCAAATGTGACTATTAGCAGAACACAATTTGAATCGGTTGAAATTAAAGTCCTTGATACTGATCCTCAAGTTGCATGTAATATGGTTAAAGAAATCATTACCGCATTAAATTTAAAAGCAAGAAATCTGCAACGGGATAAAACAAAGGAAGTAATGGTAGTATTGACTAACGAGTTGAATTATAAGCAACACCAATTAGACTCCATTAATAATCGTTTAAATGAGTTGAGAAACAAATATCAGATTTTAGATTATAAAGCCCAAAGCAAAGAAGTATTAAAAGGCTATGTAAAATCATTAGGAAACGGAAAAGGAAGCAAAGAAATAAACGAGATGATGAAAAATCTTGAAGAGAAGGGTGGTGACTATTATAGTAGTGTAAGTGTTTATGATGAATTATTAAAAGGATATTCTGTAATTAAACTTCAATATGATGAAACTTGGAAGGATTTTAACAAGGAATTAACTTATACTAATATGGTTACATATCCATCACCTTCTGATAAAAAAGCTTATCCAATCCGATCGCTGATTGTATTGATATCAGCAGTTTCTGCTAATATGTTCTTGTTTCTGGTTTTAGTAATCCTTGATTATAAAAAAAGATTGGTTTAACTTCTATCTTCATACCTCTTGTTGGAACTGAAAAATATTAAATGGGTTTATATTACCACCTTTGCATTTTTATTGATAAATGCGGTATGTACCTATTTTGAATTTTATTATTTCAATCTTGTTCCAGCAGCAATTCTTATAATATTATTGGCACTTTTCTCACTCGATAAGTTAATTCTATTCGTAGTCTTCTTCACGCCGTTAGCAATTAATCTTCAGAATTTGGATGGTGGCTTAGGACTTAGCCTGCCCACAGAACCGATAATATTCGGAATAATGCTTATATTTATTTTCAAACAGCTTCATAAAAACACTTTGGATATTAGGGTAATGAAACACCCCATTACTATTGCTATTATTATTAATCTAATATGGATATTTATTACATCCATCACTAGTGATATACCAATAGTTTCATTTAAATTTTTAACCTCAAGACTTTGGTTTGTAATAGTTTTTTATTTTCTCTGTACTCAACTCTTCAGAAACTATAAAAATATTAAGCGTTTTGATTGGTTATATATAATTCCTTTCACCATAATTATATTTTATACGCTTTACAACCATTATTTAATGGGATTTGAAGAAGCTCCGGCAAATTATGTAATGTCTCCTTTTTATAACGACCATACCATTTACGGAGCTATGCTGGCTATGTTTTTCCCTACATTGTTGTTTTTTACAATGAATAAAAAATACTCGGGTAGTATAAAATTTGCTGCTGCGCTACTATTAATAATCTTTATTATAGCATTAATTTTTTCATATACTAGGGCAGCCTGGTTAAGTATGGCAATTGCATTGGTAGTATTTGTTTTATTATTATTACGTATTAAATTTAAATACATTATGATAGTATTTGCCGGCGCTGCTGCTCTTGCATTAATATATCAAACTGAAATAGTAATGAAACTTGAGCGAAATAGACAGGATGCTTCACAAGATTTTGATAAACATATTCAATCTATTTCAAATATATCAACAGACGCATCTAATCTTGAACGTTTGAATAGGTGGAATGCTGCATTCAGGATGTTTGCCGAGCGTCCCTTTTTTGGCTGGGGACCTGGGACTTATAGTTTTGAATATGCTCCATTTCAGCATGCCCACGAAAAAACCATTATCAGCACCAATATGGGTGATAAGGGAAATGCACATAGTGAATATATTGGCCCGTTATCTGAGTCGGGAGTCCTTGGTGTTTTAACCTTTGTAGGAATTATTATTTGTACACTTTCAACTGGGTTCAGGTTATATTATTCATTGAAAGATTATGAAACTAAACGACTTGTGCTAGTAATTCTACTTGGATTTATTACCTATATTGTTCATGGAGGATTGAATAACTTCCTCGATACTGATAAAGCTTCTGTTCCATTCTGGGGATTTATTGCAATGCTTGTTGCAATAGATTTATATCACAATAATAAAAAGGAGGATTGTTCCTTATCCCCTATTACAATTTCTGAATAAAGAATACGAATAACTAATTACAAGAACATTTCCTTTTTAAGCCCAAGCCATTCCAAAGCCGAACCGTTTAATAAAAGTTCCTTTGTTTTATCATCATAAGGCATAGATTTTATCAAACTTCCGGGTTCATTTTCTCCTAACGGAAAAGGATAATCACTGCCCAAAGCTACGCGTCCAGCACCAAACATTTTTACAATGTAGTCGAGCATCATTGGATCATGAACCAAGCTGTCAATCCAGAATTTACCAATATAATCGCGTGGATTTTTATTATTATGAATAGCTACAAGATCGGGGCGACAATGGAAACCATGTTCAATTCTACCGATTGTAGCAGGGAAACTGCCGCCACCATGAGCAAACGCAACTCTAAGATTAGGAAATTTTTCGAATACGCCACCAAAAATTAACGAACAGATTGCTCTTGAAGTCTCTGCCGGCATACCTACCAGCCAAGGCAACCAATACCTTTGAATATGCTCTTCACCCATCATTTGCCATGGGTGAACAAATACAGCTGCCCCAAGTTCCTGCGCTTTTTCGAAAATAGGAAACAGTGCTGGAGAGCCTAAATTCCAATCTTTGATAACGTGAGAACCGATTTGTACACCACGTAATCCTATCTTCATACATCGCTCCAACTCTTTTACAGCAAGGTCTGGCGCTTGTAGTGGAATAGTTCCCAAGCCTACAAAACGTTTTGGGAAACGCTTAACTATATCGGCAATATGATCATTTAAAAACATTGAAATCTCGAGACAATCATCCGGCTTCGTCCAATAATTGAACATAACAGGCACTGTTGAAAGTACCTGAACATGTACATGATGGTGGTCGCACTCTTCCATTCGTTTCTCGGCATCCCAACAATTACTATCTATTTCTCTGAACAAATGTCCGTCATCTTTGAGCATTTTGGCACAACATGGAGCGTGGTGATCCAGTTTTATAAACCCTCCATAACCAAATTTTTCTTTCCAGTTTGGAATATGTTCAGGAAGAATATGTGTGTGAATGTCAATGGTGAGGCTCTCTTTCATTTTTTATTAAGGAAGTCAAATACTAATTTTTCTGCTTCATCTAAAGCATGTTCAAGTGTATCATTAAGTATTATTTTATCAAACAGTTCGGCTTTTTTAAGCTCCTGTTCCGCCTTCCCAATTCTTCTCGCAATACTTTCCGGAGTTTCTGTCTCCCTCGATTTTAGACGTTGTTCCAGATGTTCTATTGAAGGGGGCATCACAAATATTGCAAGGGCATTTTCGCCAAATTGCATACGTAAATTTAATCCTCCCATCACATCCATATCAAAAATAATATGTTTCCCTTTTTTCCAGATGCGTTCTATTTCCGACTTTAAAGTACCGTAATAATTATCTTTATATACCTCTTCGTATTCGGCAAATTCACTTTTATTTATCTTCTCCTTAAACTCTTCCAATGAAATAAAATAATAATCAACTCCATTAGTTTCTCCTTTTCGCATTGGTCTACTACAAGCTGATACAGAAAACTCCAATTCAGGAAATACTTTTAATAAATGACGAACAATTGTTGTTTTGCCTGCTCCCGATGGCGCTGAAAATATTATCACTTTACCTTTCACTTTACGAATTCTAATTCCTAATGTCTAAATATAAATCTATAACACATTAAGAAGTTGTTCTTTTATTTTTTCCAATTCATCCTTCATCTGAACCACTAATTTTTGCACAGATGAATCATTTGCTTTCGAGCCAATAGTATTTATTTCTCTTCCTATTTCCTGTGCTATAAAGCCAAGCTTACGGCCGCTTCCAAGTTCTTTCATTGTAGCAGTAAAATAATCAAGATGCGTTTTCAATCTTAATTTCTCTTCTGTAATATCCAATTTCTCGATGTAATAAATCAACTCCTGTTCAAAACGGTTCTCATCTATTTTTTCCTTTTCAATTACATCAGCCATATTATTTTTAATGCGAGTTCTTATGTTTTCAACTCTTGCTGCATCATAAGAAATTACTTTTGTTAACAGGTTATCAATGATGCCGATTCTTGTTTCAAATTCATTAGAAAGTGTTTTACCTTCATCATCCCTGAATTTTTGAAATGCTTCAATCGCACTGTCAACAGTAGTTTTTACCTGCTTCCATTCCTCCACATCAAATTCAACTACCTCCTTTTCTGCTTTCAATACATCCGGCATTTTCAATGTCAAACGAAACAAATCAGAATTTACTTCTTTCAATTCGTCGGCTAAAGATTTCAATTCGTTGTAATACGTTTTAGCAAGTGTTTTATTAATTGCAATAGGCAATGTTTGCTGCATTGATTCCGTAAAAACAGAAATATCTACCTTTCCTCTTTCAATTTGTTTTGATATTTCACTCCGCAATTCAAGTTCCTTTTCCTTGTAGATATAAGGTATACGAAGATTTAAATCCAATTGTTTACTATTCAATGAACGTACTTCAACAGTAATTTTTTTTGTAGAATATTCACTGGATGCTTTCCCAAAACCAGTCATTGATTTAATCATACAAACAATAATAATTGATTTAATTTATAAAAAAACAAATATACTATTTTCTCAATAAGGGACAACGAATAGAAGGAATAAGAACTGATTATCTTTTCACTTTTGCGAACGGCTGACTCACCAGATAAACACCAAATACTATAAGAACAGCGGAAGTGATTTTGCGCAAATCCAACATATCATTATGATAATAATAGATAGCAATTAGCGAAGCAAAAAATGGTTGAAGGTAAATATACACACTTACTACAGCTGGGCTCAATGCCCTTAAAGCATAAGTATTTAATACATAAGCAAAGAATGTGGTTGCTATTACCACAAACAGTATATCTCGCCAAACTGAGGTCGGCATTGTTGCCCAACCGATTTTCGTAAACTCTTTAAAACCGAATGGAAGAACATATATAAACCCAAAAAGGAAAACCCATTTAACAACAGTAAAAGTATTGTACTTTTTCATTAGAGGTTTTACAAGCACTACATAGCAAGCCCACGAAATGGAGTTAAGCAAAATCATTATAT
The DNA here is from genome assembly GCA_903881065.1 of uncultured Bacteroidota bacterium. Taxonomy (GTDB): domain Bacteria; phylum Bacteroidota; class Bacteroidia; order 2-12-FULL-35-15; family 2-12-FULL-35-15; genus 2-12-FULL-35-15. Next base: position 2,639 of record CAIRRW010000119.1, on the reverse strand, counting down.
CGCCTGATATTGTTTCGGAACCAAAAGAAAAATTCTTATTGTATAATAGCATTATCGCAGCACCTGCAACGCCGAACCCTATACCGAAAATCTTTCCCGTCGATATCTTTTCTTTCAATGCAACAGCAGCAATTATCAAAACAATAATTGGATTTGAAATCATTATAATAGATGCATTTATCGGTGAAGTCAAACTTAATCCTTTCAGGAAAAGTAATTGATTGCAAGCTACACCGCATAAAGCCAATAGTGCGATACGAGGCAAATCTTTTTTATCTATCTTTTCTTTGATAAAAAATGTCCCAATTATCCAGAATAAAATCAACGCTCCGCTGACACGCATCAAAACAAAGGCAAACGGCTGAACATAAGCAGGCATCACTTCTTTGGCAATCGAGAAATTTGCTCCGTAGATAAGATTTACAAGTAATAGAGCTAAATGTGCTTGAAGAGTTTTACTCATTATTGTTTAGATATCGATTCTGGAAAATAATATATACTATAATACTGCCTTCGCTTCAGCAATATTACTTTTAGAATTCCCAATAAATATTTTGTCTCCAATAATTATTACCGGACGTTTCAGAAATGTATATTCTTCAAGAATATAATTCTTATAATCATCTTCAGTCAACTTCTTTTTATCCAATCCAAGCGAACGGTATTTCATGGCTACTCTGCTGAATAACGATTCATAACTACCAGCCATCTTTTTCATTTCGGCTAATTGGGCATCAGTTATCTTTTCTGTTTTTATGTCCTGAAAGGTGAATTTCTTTCCTTTTAATCCAAGTTCTTCAATAATCCTAACACATGTTGAACAGGAACTCAGGTAATATATTTTCTTCATTGGGGTTTAGAATTTAGATTTTATAATTTCTCTAACTTATTTAATCTGCGAAAGCTTCAGCATATTTGTTCTGCCTCTTTCTTTCATCGGCATACTCACAATATTTATTACTAAATCATCTTCCACCACTAATTTTTTATCCTTTAATATCTGCAGTGTTTCCGAGATAGTCTGGTCCGTACTTTCATATTTATCATAGTAAAAACCTTGCACACCCCACAAAAGATTTAGAGTTGTAAGCAACGAATTATTATCTGTAAATATAAAGATGCGAGCCTGAGGCCGCTGACTGGAAAGTTTGAATGCCGTATAACCTGAATTTGTCATGGAAATAATCGCCTTTACATCCGCTTGTTTCGACATTACACAGGCATTATAACAGATTGAATCGGCAACAAACATTTGATTTTTCACCGTCGGTTCATGCTCTTTATAATAAATACTTTCTTCAGCTTCCACATTATTTATTATACGAGTCATCGCTTCTATCACTTTCACAGGATATTTTCCTACCGAAGTTTCTCCGCTCAACATCACCGCATCAGCCCCGTCCAGCACAGCATTCGCCACATCATTTACTTCTGCGCGAGTAGGAGCAAAATTAGTAATCATGCTTTCCATCATCTGTGTGGCAATAATAATAGGCGTTGATGCTGCAAGACATTTTTTCACCAGCATCTTTTGTACTAGCGGCACCTGTTCCATCGGAAGTTCCACTCCCAAATCTCCACGAGCCACCATTATTCCGTCCGACATATCTATAATATTATCAATACCATTTAGCGCCTCCGGTTTCTCTATTTTAGCAATTACCCTTGCACTTTTATTTTTCTTTTTGATAATAGATTTCAAATCCACAATGTCTGTTACCGAACGTACAAAGGACAATCCAATCCATTCAACATTATGTTCCAACGCAAAATCCAAATCCTTTAAATCTTTTTCTGTAAGGCAGGGAAGCGAAACTTTTGTATTTGGTAAGTTCACGCCTTTTTTAGACGACAGCATTCCGCCATACACAACCACTGATTTCACTTCATCCGCTCCATTCGTTTCAACTACTTTCAACAAAAGTTTTCCATCATCAATCAATATATTTTCACCCACTTTCACATCCTTCGGAAACTGAGGATACGTAATATATAAACGCTCAGCGGTGCCAACACACTCCTTCGTTGTAATTATAATTTCTTTGCCAACAATCAATTCTATTCCATTATTTTCCACCACACCTATTCTCAGTTTAGGACCCTGCAAATCTGCTAGTACAGCCACATGCAAATGAAGCCTCTGATTTATTGCACGCACATTATTTATCTGTGTCACCACATTTTCATAAGAGCCGTGACTGAAATTTATTCTGCAAACATTAACACCAGCATTAATCAATTGTTCTATAACTCCTATATCTGTTGATGCAGGGCCAAGTGTTGCAACTATTTTTGTTCTTTTCATTTTATTAAAATATTAAATTTTGTTTCGACCTCAACTGTGTCACATCTATCCTCATCGCTGTAAGCACCACATCTATTTCTCTTATATCTTTTATCAATTCATCCGCTCTTTCATCATCTACTTCACCCCTTATCACCAAAAAATAATTCATCTGTTTCTGTTCCGGAATCAACAATTCGTTCTCCGAATGATGCTCATTGTCATCTTCCGCTCCAAACAACGAATGGCTTTTCAGGTCCATCGATTTATTCTCACTGAAATTAGCAATCACCGAATATTCCAAAAAATCCTCCTCCTTATCAAACACAAAAAACGAAAAAAAGGAGGGAGTTGA
>CAIRRW010000118.1 GCA_903881065.1 uncultured Bacteroidota bacterium | reverse complement strand
TAAGATTTTGGTATTGACAAAAATTAATAGTCAAAACATGATTAGTATCATCTTGAAATCACTACATATAACATTATACCGAATTTTCCCTGATTAATAAAAGTATATTTGCAGACATTTTAATAATTCACCAATAAAAGAGTGAACGAACTTATTAATCTTCTATAATTATCCACCAAAAAATAAATAAACAATGTCGAATAACAGAAAAATGAAACCGGAAAGTTTGATGATGTCTTATGGTTACAAACCGGAACTATCAGAAGGAGCCATCAAATGCCCAATATTCCAGACATCCACTTTTGTATTTAAAAGTGCCGAAGAAGGGAAAGCATTTTTTGAAGTAGCTTACGGTTTAAGAGCTCAAAATAAAGGCGAAGAATCAGGTTTGATATACAGCCGTATAAATAATCCCGATCTCGAAATATTGGAAGCACGCTTAACACTATGGGAAGAGGCTGAAGATTGTGCAGTATTCGAAAGCGGCATGTCTGCAATTACAACCGTGCTTCTCGAATTTTTAAAACCCGGTGATTTACTTCTTTTTAGCAGTCCATTGTATGGAGGAAGTGACCATTTCATAAAAAAAATCTTAATTAAATTTAATATTCATGTTCTTGACTTTAAAGTAGGGCAATCAAAAGATGAGATCCTAAAAATGGTAAATGCTTCGGGCTTTGCAGATAAGTTAGCTCTTATTTTTATTGAAACACCTGCCAATCCTACCAATGATTTAATTGACATACAAGCGAGCAAGGAAATTGCAAAACACTTCTCCTCAAATGAAAAGGAAGTTTATTTAGCAGTTGATAATACTTATTTAGGTCCTATCTGGCAACACCCGATGAAACATGGAGCTGATTTTGTTTTATACTCTGCAACTAAGTATATAGGCGGTCATAGCGACGTTATTGCTGGAGCTTGCCTTGGTTCAAAAGAACTTATTAAGAGAGTGAAAGGGCTACGAACTTTTTTAGGAAATATGGCTAGCCCTAATACTGGATGGCTCTTGCTCAGGAGCATGGAAACACTTAAAGTGAGAATGGATGCAATTGCATATAATGCTAACAAAGTAGCAGAATTTATTAATAATCATCCGAAGGTTGAAAAAGTATATTTCCTTGGCAATTTATCTGAAAAAGATGGGGAACAATTCGCAGTAAAAAAACGTCAGTGCTTAACCAATGGAGGAATGATTTCTTTTGATGTAAAAGGTTCGGAAAAAGAAGCTTTCCAATTCTTAAATGCCTTAAAACTTATCAAACTTGCAGTAAGTTTGGGCGGTACTGAAAGTTTAGCAGAACATCCTGCTACAATTACTCATGCTGATGTGGATAATGAACTTAAACAGGAATTGTCAATAACAGAAAAGATGATCAGACTATCTGTTGGAGTTGAGAACCACGAAGATCTTATTTTTGATATAAGCCAAGCTTTCGATAAGATAGGTGCTAAATAATAAGCAAACAATAAAGCTGGAAAACAGTATTTAAATCCTATACTTTTTCCAGCTTAATTATTTTCACAGGACAATTATCTGCGGCATATTTGTTTTCTTTCCATTCGTCATCACCTACCAAAACAGTGTAAAACCCCTTATTATCTTCTCCTCCAACAAGCGTACTTTTACCATCTTTGCGTGACATCCGCCATCTATTTCGAGCAACTTCCACGCACAAATTACATCCTATACATTTCTCTCTTTGGTGCGTAATACGTATCATAATAAAATAAAAATGTAATTATTATTGAGCATCTACAAGTTTATATAACTTATCAGAAGGTCGCAATTTTTGGAGTAATGGAAGTGTAAATACGTCCCCTTTTTTTACACTATCCGTTTGATTATTATTTATTCGTAATTCATCAACAAACGTTTGAATAACACCTGTAGTAGGCCCTATCACCATTACTTCATCACCAAGAGTTATGGAATGACTTTCCATTTTAAACTCTCCTACTTTAGCATCTTCATAATATTTCAGACCTTTAGCAATGTAAATCTTTTTCTTCGTTGCTTTCGACCCGTATTCATCATTCCACTCACCCATCGATTTTCCTAAATAGTAACCATCCCAAAAACCACGATTAAAAACAGTCGATAGTCTTTCTTTCCACCCTATTACCTTTTCTTGGGAGTAGGTTCCATCAGCAATAGAATCAACTGCTTCGCGATAACATTGGATTGTAGTATATACATAATCGGCACTCCTCCCCCGACCTTCTATTTTCAATACATTTACTCCTGTTTGAATTACTTTATCCAGAAAATCAATGGTGCATAAATCCTTTGCCGACATGATGTATTCATTATCAATCTCAAACTCTACACCATCTTCCTTATCAGTAACCACATAACTTTTCCTGCAATTCTGAACACAAGCGCCTCTGTTTGCCGATGCGTAATTAGAATGGAGACTCAAGTAACATTTGCCTGAAACCGCCATACACAAAGCGCCATGTGCAAATATTTCCACTCTCATCAACCCTCCAGAAACACCTTTAATTTTTCTTCTTTTTATCTCTTTTACAATCGACTCGACTTGTTTCAATGTAAGCTCACGAGCCAATACCACTACATCTGAGAATTGAGCAAAAAACTCAACGCTATCAATATTACTTACATTTGCCTGAGTGGAAATGTGAATCTTAACTCCTTCGTTTTTCGCCTGATTGAAAACAGCATAATCAGAAGCAATTACCGCATCAATCTTACTTTCTTTTACTGCCACAATAATTTTTTTCATTAAAGAAATATCATGATCATACAGAATTGTATTTAAGGTAAGATAGGTCTTCACATTATTACTAATGCATATTTCATGAATCTTGGATAAATCATCAATAGTAAAATTATTAGTAGAACGAGCGCGCATATTCAATTGCTCTATTCCGAAATATACAGAATCCGCTCCTGCCTTTATAGCTGCAGCCAACGACTCATACGATCCGGCAGGTGCCATTAATTCTACTTTAGTGTTTTTTGTCATTTTACAATTAAAATTTCCTGAATTATAATTAAGGATAGAAATTTCGGATACAAAAATAATGAAAATAAAAGAAGAACTAATAAGTGAACCATATAATTAGACAGTTGACAAATCTAATTATTCCATGAGACTTACACTTATAATTCACACAAGGCATTTAAATGCCTAACTCAATAATTTTGGTGAAATATAAAAGCTCGCTGATTTTATTCCTTTTAATTTTTACATTTGCACTTTATTAAAAAAATCATCCTTTATATAAAATAATAAAATGGGACGCGTATTCGAAAAGAGAAAGTATAAAATGTTTGCCCGCTATGATAGAATGGCGAAAGGCTTTACCCGTGCAGGAAAAGAAATTGCAATTGCTGTAAAGCTAGGAGGTGCTGACCCTCAGGGAAATTCAAGATTGCGTTTGGCAATACAAAATGCTAAAGGTATCAACATGCCTAAAGACCGAATAGATGCAGCTGTAAAACGCGCTTCGTCAAAAGACGAGAAAGGTTTGGAAGAAGTGGTATATGAAGGAAAAGGTGCTCATGGAATTGGTATTCTAATTGAATGTGCTACAGATAATCCTACTAGGACAGTGGCTAACGTGAGGATGAATTTTAATCGTCATCATGGAGAACTTGGTAAAACAGGATCACTAGATTACTTATTTGAACGCAAAGGTGTGTTTAAAATAAAAGCTGAAAATGTTAATATGGAAGAGCTCGAATTTGAATTAATTGATTTCGGTGCTGATGAGTTTGAATTGAACGAAGACACTATCATCATTTATGCAGCATTTGCTGATTTCGGCAAGATGCAGAAAGCGCTTGAATCAAAAAAATTAAATATTATTAGTTCCGAATTGGAGAGGATTCCTACTTCTACAGTTGAACTATCTGAAACAGAAATTGCTGAAGTAATGGAATTGATAAGCAAACTTGAGGAAGATGATGATGTTCAAAATGTTTATCACAATATGAAATAATCTATTGCTCGTTTCTATCCAGTTTTTTTAATAACAATTTGCTAGTTAAAGTTCTTTGAAACTTCAAGATGATAAAGAGTTAATCCTGCAATTGGTGCTTCTATGATTGTATCAATACTTACACCTTTATTCGCAGCCACTGCACGCAAAATATTACTATAATAAAATGCTACAGAACCAACACAACTTAGTTTTACTAAGTTGTGTTTTTGATATTTACAAATATATTTATCAAAGAACTGATTGAAACAATCAACTACTAAATCAACAACAAACTGCTCCTTTAAATTCTGATAAATAAATTTGCTGAATGACGCTAGAAACCTATTTGGATTCGGTTGTTTATAAACGGCATCTAATATTTCATACTTGCCTATTTTAAATCGTTCATAAAATCTTATTGCCAAATCCTCCGGCATTTCTTTATTAAGATACGATTGAATAAATGTTTTACCTAAATGGGCACCACTTCCTTCATCGCCAAGCAGATATCCCAAAGAAGCAATATTTTCGATGATTCCTTTTCCATTATAATAACAGGTGTTGGCACCAGTGCCCAATATAGCTACCAAACCTACATTTGTTCCCGATGTAGCTCTTGCGGCAGCAAGTAAGTCGGTATTAACTTCTATAGTTGCCAATGGGAATTCTTTATGAAGTGCTGTCTTTACAATGTCTTTATTTGAAGTCGCTCCACATCCTGCCCCATAAAAATACAAATAAACTTTTGATTGAGAATTTAATTGTGAAAAATGATGTAACAATTCATATTTAATTATCGAAGATAAGATTTCAGACGAATTATTATACGGATTAAAACCTTGAGTACAGCATTGATGAATCTTTGTATCATCATCAATCAGACGCCAATCTATTTTTGTCGAACCACTATCTGCAATTAAAATCATATGTAATAAATAATGAGCTAAAGTATAAATAATAAGAGACATGATAAGCCTTAAAATAAAAATTCATTTGGATGAATTATTTTGGAAAGAAAAAAATCCTAATACAAATATTTTCCTGTAGGAATCTTTTTTTTGCCTTTCTTCTTTTAAAATCAGATCTCCTATATTTTACATTCCTCCACCCGATTAAATAATCAAACAAAATAAAACAAAAAAAGTCCCGAATCACTCTGGGACTTTTTTCTGCACCATCAGTGCATTCTCATACAAAACATTTTTACCTCACAATAGTTACCGAACCAATATAATCATGTTCTTTTCCGTGATTTGCTTCATCAACTGTCACCTTCCAAACATAAACATCAATTTGAGATATTGCTCCTTTATTTCTACCATCCCACCCTTTTGTTACATCATCTGAGTAAAAAAGGAAATTTCCCCATCTATCAAAAATCTGCATTTTGAAAGTAGTATTGTCCCAACCTGTACCTCTTGGAAGGAAAACATTATTGGAACTACTCATATCTTGAGGAGCGAAAGCGTTCGGAGCATAAAAAGTAAACACTCCATTTACTATTACCGTATGATATACCGTATCTACGCACCCTTTACTATTCGTAGCAATCAGCATCACCGGATAATTACCTATAGCACCAAACGTATGAACAGGATTTTGAGAAAATGAAGTTCCATTATCTCCAAAGTCCCACTGCCAATTAGTTGCGTCTGTTGATTGATTAATAAAAAGAATTTCAGGATTATCAATATCAGTAATACTTGGTTGTGCATAAAACTGCGCCAATACAGGCGGAGGATTCACAATATTTACACATGCATTACCAGTACAACCGTTAGATGCCGTAATAGTAACACAATAATTTCCTGCAGGCAGATTGCTTATGGAAGATGTTATTGCCCCATTATTCCATGAATATGTAAATGGTGAAACCCCTCCAACTGGGGATGCAGTAGCAGAACCATCTGAGCCATTATGGCAAGTAATCGGTGTACTAGTTACTGTTGCTCCAACTCCGTTAGTGTTAGTTACAGTATCGAATACAATTGTGCTACAACCATGTGCATCAGATACATTTACAGTATAAGTTCCTGCAGATAATCCAGAAGCTATATTGCTTGATCCTCCAGTTGGCGCCCATGAATAAACATAAGGTGCCAAACCTGCCGTAACAGTAACCGAAGCCTGCCCGTTACTTGCATTACAAACCGGATTTACAAGAGTTTGACCAGTTACGCTAAACTGATACAAATAAAACGAATCAACAGCTGTAGTAGCACATCCTCCTGAAAGGACATAATTCACAGTGTAATTCTGACCTACTAAAGGGTTCTGAACAACATATGTGGCATTAGTCGCCCCTGCAATCAAAGTATTTGTTGGGTCATACCATTGATATCCTGAACCAGCAGGGGCTGTAAATGTTCCTGAAACAGAGTTCGGGCAGATAGGCACCCCAATATGGATAGGCGCACTAACATTGAATAAGTAAAAAGAATCAACCACAATTCCTTGACACCCACCAGTCAATGTATAATGAACCGAATAAGTCTGCCCAATCGTAGGGTTCGAAGCAGAATAAGTAGAACTTGTGGCTCCTGTAATTAGAGTATTAGTTGCATCATACCATTGGTAACCCGAACCAGCAGGTGCTGTAAGAGTTGCTGAAGTGGCGGCCGGACAAATCTGAACACCCACATGAATTGGCACATTCGCATTAAAATTATAAAAGGAATCGACCTCTATTGCAGAACAACCTGAAGTAGGCAAATTATAATGGACTGAATATGTTTGTCCAACTGCAGGATTTGGAGCTGAATAAGTCGAACTAGTTGCTCCTGAAATAACTGCATTTGTAGTGTTATACCATTGATAACCCGAACCGGCAGGTGCTGTAAGTGTTGCAGAAGTTGCAGTTGGACAAATTTGAACACCTACATGTGTTATAGTAAGTGGATTCGGCTGAGTAACACGTATAGTATCAGTTGCATTACAACCACTTGTTGCTTGAACAGTAACATAATAAGTTCCTGGTCCAATATGAGTGAGACTATCGGGATGAGCTGATTGAGTCACGTTAACATGAGTAGAAGAATCGATCCAAGTATAGGTAAATGGACCTGCAACACCTGATTGATTGACATATGCCCAACCATTAGTTGCCCCGCAAGTAGCATTCTGATGATTTTGGTAGGTTGTGAAATGAGAATACGCTAAAGTAGTATATAATGTAGTTGGACATCCAGCGGCAGAAATAAGTGAAACTGAAAACTGTTCGCCTAAAAAAGGATGGCTAACATGCAATGTTTCTCCAGTAGCTCCAGTTATTGCAGTACCAACTGAATTGTACCATTGATATCCACTGAAGCCAGACGGCGCAATAACTAAGCAAGTTGTATCAGAAGGACAAAATAAAATCTGATTACTTAAAGTTGAACAACTTGCATCAATATATGCATATCCGTAATGCGCTCCTGCGGTACAATCCATAGTAACAAACTCAATGGATACAGTAGTTCCAATATAAGGTGTTAAATCAATGTTAACCGGTGTCCACTTTTTATAATACCCATCGATTACCGTTGAAGATGACCCAAATATCCCTCCGAATGGTCCACTATAAGTAGTATAAAATGGTATATATGAAGGATCACTTGCCGCTGCTAATCCATCCACATTGTAAGCGCCACATGGTCCTGTTATTGGGTTTCCATTTTGATCGATTACGTTTACTGTAAAACGGGGCTGTTCATTGGCGGTATGTCCTGAAGCATCCTCTAAAACAACAGCATATTGGTATGCAAAAGAAGTATTACTCACAGTTACAGGCATAGAATATTTCAAAAATTCTGTTCCATAATTAGAAGCTGCATTCCCTAATCTAACTGAAACATTTCCACCTCCAGGAGCGATATAAGGAATATTAGGCACCCCTCCTGTCAATCCTGCAACGGGATCATAACCTGCAGGATCAGTAAGCAAGTCCTGTTGAGAATTTGCATCCGTATTAATATCATTTAACGGACCACTAACAAAACCTGGGGTCCATACTGTTGCTGCAGGATAATTACTACAATCTCCAGTTCCTGCAGTCCATCCTGTAAATGTTGTGTCTTCAAAATTCGCATTTGGGCATCCAGAAGGATTACGCATAGTATGCCGTTGAATAGGATCTGAGAAAGTACGCTTTACAGCTATACCCCGTTTCTTTGAAATGTACTGGTGCTTTCTTCCATTTATTATTCCTCTATACTCAGATTCTCGAACACCTTTGTTTTTAAGTTCTGCGACAATAGCCTTTTCATCAAATCCTTCTAAATATTTTGAATCATCAGCATGAGCCTTTTTATATGTATCAGCACTTTGACGAGCGGTTTGAGCATCTAGATTGCCATTAAGAATTGTATTTGCTAAACAAAAAGAAAAAAAAAGTCGTGAAAGTGTTCTAAAGAATTTCATTTAATAAAGATTTTTTAATTGAAAATAACATTAATGTTGTTGTTTATCTCGTTACTATAGATGCGTGAAAATATAAAAAGGTTGCATCAAAAACAATATTTTATTAACAAATCACTCAAAGTCTATAATTTGCTGATTTTTCAGTCTTAACCGAATCGCTATTTTTATTAAATAAAATTAAGGAATC
>CAIRRW010000117.1 GCA_903881065.1 uncultured Bacteroidota bacterium | reverse complement strand
CTCTATCCAAACTGAGCTACCCGGGCTTTAAAGACAGTACAAATAATAAATGCATTTTTCATTTATCTACATTTAATGATAGTTGGGGTGGAGGTACAACTCAAATTTATGATGATTTACGTTCCTACGGATTTGAAGGAAGACTAGATTTAATAAATAAATTCTCTTTTGGAATAATCTATTCTGGTTTAACGAATAAAAGTTTGAGAAAGCCCCAATATTCTGGGCGAATAGATGAACTGCTTATAAATACTGATGTGTTAATTCAACAGCAAATTTTCAATTGCATTGATTTATACGGGAGAGTGGGTCTTTATTTCGGTGGCAATTATGGTGGAGAATATCTTCAACAAACGGCGCATCATTACTTTAATGTTAAAACTGATACTTTATTATACAAAGATAAAGGAGGACTGAGTGGGCAATTTGGAATAAAATTGGTAACACGACCATTAATACTCAAGGCTTTTCGAAGTTCTTCACTTATGATTCAGCCAGAAATGGAAACCTATATAATTCCTAAATATTTTTTTCTTTTGAAGCCTAATATCCCTATTAAAATAATTTCTCCTGAAGGGCAATTTATTTCACTAAGCGTAGGGTATCGTTCAACCTCAATATTCACTTCCGAAAATGTTATAACTAAGGTGATTAATTCTGAATCAGGACCTTATGTTGATTTTAAAATGTTGCTTGGCTTTTTCACTATCAACTTTACAACATATACGAAAAACAATTTTTCAATTGGCACATACGGATTTACTTTTTTAATTAACAAAAAAACAAGAGAATATAAACACACAGATGTAGCAACTGAATTTGGTTTTATTTCCTCTGGAAATGGATACTATACTAAAGTCCTTTGGAATAAGACAAATTTATTTCCAGAACATTTTATGTTTCAATTATACGACCAATATAGTACATACCTCAAAAAAAGATTAGAAGATTACCCCCAATCTTATGGGAATTACCAACAAGTAGGAGTAGGCGGGGAGTTGAATTTTTTTAAAACAAAACCAAAGTTCCAACTCAATCCTTATATTGGTTTCAATGCTGGTTTCAAGCGTGATATGGTTTATGCAGGTACTGTTGATAGAGAAACAAATCAGCTATTTTCTCCACAATTAACTGAAGAAGTAGGTTTGAAAATTCAAATCCCGAATTCACTGATATATAAAAATACTTTATGGGGAATAGTTTTGAACTATAAATATTCCAAACTAATAACAAATGAACATGTAGCCTTTGAACAGGCAAATCAATTGAAAGTTTCTAACTCATATTTAGGAATGGGTATATATGTACTTATTGATATGTAACTTGAAATTTTAGATCATATCTTGTTTGGCTAAATACAAGAAGTAATTATAATTTAAGTTTTGATAAATGAATATTTATTAATAAGGAAATTGAACAATTACGTAATTAATATATGTACTATTAAGTCTGTTACACAACCTTTTAAAAGCGTTCAATATTAACTGAACTAAATAATTATTTTTTCCATAAAGAATTTTGAATTTGATGCTATAGCACAAGACATTAGTGTTTTATTATTATAATCATTTTATTCGCTTATCGGTTAATACCCCGAGGTTCTGCCTCGGGATAATTCATTCAAATTTGAAGTATTCAATTATCAAATATTTTTGGATTAATCTGTACTCGATAAATGTGTTTTTGTAAATAAATATTCTCGAAATTACTATGGACGCATTATGAAATCTTGTCCAAACTAATTTCTACAATTTATTTCACTACAGTTACAGTTCCCATGTATTTGTGGTCTTTTCCAAAAACGTCTTTTAGCCATATCACATATACATACACATCTTCTTGAACCAAACGACCTTTGTAAGTTCCATCCCAATGGTTAGCTAAATCATCACAATGGAATAGATTTAGTCCCCATCTGTCCCAAATGTCCATCTGATACTCAACTATACCAATACCCTTTCCAAAAAAATCATCATTTACACCGTCCCCGTTAGGGCTAAATGCATTAGGAATGTAGAAAGTAAAATCAGGTTCCACTTCCAGACAAATTTCTGAGGTATCAATGCAATGAGAATTACTCACTGTAAGCAATACACAATATTTACCTGTTTCTGAATAATAGTGAGAAGGATTTTCTTGATTACTTATGTTGCTGATTCCTGAATTAGGGTCACCGAAATTCCAATTCCACAAAGTAGCACCCAAGGAGTTATCGGTAAATGGTACTTCAGAATTGTTGATGTTTATTGGTTGTGAAAAGGTGAAATTTGCTGTTGGAATAGCATATACAGTTATTGCCTGGTTATTTGAAAACGTATAAGAACATCCATTATTAGAAGTAACCGTAAGAGAAACAGCATAGTTACCAGAAGTTGTGTAACATGTAGTGGGGTTTGGCTGATTTGAAGTTGCACCGTTACCAAAATTCCAACTGTAATTTGTAATTGAACCAGACGAAATTGTACTCAAATTTGTAAAACTACCGCAAAGTGGTACACATCCTGAAATAGGAGAAGCAAAATTTACAGAAGGAATAGGATTAAACACTACATTAGCTTGGCCGTTCGAGGTACCTAAACAATTTAAATTTGAGACCATAGTAACACTATATGTTCCAGACGATGGATTATTTATCATATAAGGAGATGTTGTAGTAAACAAATTTTGACTAGTTGTTCCATTTGATAAATTAAAGTTCCACGGACCAATTCCAGTAAATATAATATTTACTGGAGGAGGAGTTGTTCCCATACAAACCTGTCCGCCACCTGAAACTATAGCTCCCGGCAATGGATTGACTGTTACTGTTGCAACTGCAGTAGTGGAACATCCGCTTGAAGTTCCGGTAACAGTGTAGGAGGAGGAGGTTGTTGGAACAACGGTACCCGTATTGATGATGCCTGTAGAAGTAACACCTGCGCTCCAGGTATAGGTAGTTGCACCAGCAGCTGTAAGCGTAGCAGTCTGCCCAGCACAAATGGTCGGCGAGTTGACGGTAGTTACGGGTAATGGATTAACGGTTATCGTCGCCACGGCAGTAGAAGAACATCCAAGCGAAGTACCGGTCACGGTATAGG
>CAIRRW010000116.1 GCA_903881065.1 uncultured Bacteroidota bacterium | reverse complement strand
TGCACATCAAAAACATCCGACAGGTTATAAAACAATTAATACCTATATGGAACGTGATTTTAAGGTGCCGAAGGATTTTGAGAACTATGTTTATGTTTCTCAATTATTGCAGGCTGAAGGGATGAAAACTGCTATTGAAGCGCATCGCAGAGCAAAACCATATTGTATGGGAAGCTTATATTGGCAGTTGAATGATTGCTGGCCGGTTACATCCTGGAGCAGTATTGATTATTATGGCAATTGGAAAGCCTCACATTATCAGGCGAAAAGGAGTTATGAAAATATTATTGTTTCAATAAATGAAGAGGATGATAAACTCAAAATAAATATTGTAAATGATGAATTGAAGAATGAAGAGGGAACCCTTGAAGTGAAATTAATGGATTTAAAAGGGAACATTTTATGGAATAAAACAATGGAAGTTTTGATAAAATCGAATAGCAGTTCTGTTTACTTTTCAATTGATAAAAATGAGTTTAGTAAATTTGATTTGAAACAGATTGTTTTATCTGCTTCACTTAAATTGAATGATAAAAGGAAAATATCAAGCGAATATTACTTTGTAAAACCCAAAGATTTGCTACTTGAAAAGCCGGAAATTAATCTTACTTATGTTAAAGATAGTACATATCAAATCACCACTAATGTATTTGCAAAAGATGTTTTTATAAGTTCTCAATCAGAATATGGAAGATGGAGCGATAATTATTTTGATTTGTTACCCAATGAAAAGAAGTTAATTTATCTTCACAGAAATAATGGCAGTGATTTGTCCTCGCCATCCGTTTTGTCTCCCGGATTGAAATCGGCTATTAATATAAAATCGCTATACGATATTAATAAATAGTTAAATTAATAGGATAAAAAGTACCCGATTCCTCTTAATTATTGGCATTTCCATCTGAGTTTTGGTTATTAGCAGAATTTGACTATTTTTGCACCCCTTTAAAAATAAAAGGAGAATAATTTTAGCATAAAAGAATACAAAACAATTAAAAATAAAACAATAAAAAGAACATGAATATCATTTATTTAGTACCCGCTTTAGGGATTTTAGGTTTAATAGTAATGGCGATTAAGTCGGCATGGGTGAGCAAGCAGGATGCAGGGGATAAAAATATGCAGGAACTTGCAGGTTATATTGCTGACGGAGCAATGGCGTTTTTGAAGGCAGAATGGAAAGTACTTAGCATTTTCGTTGTGTTTGCAGCGGCTTTATTGGCTTATTCAGGAACAATACATGAGATAAACGGCAAACCAATCCACTCAAGCTGGATTATTTGTGTTGCATTTGTTATAGGTGCTGTGTTTTCTGCAACTGCAGGATATATCGGTATGAAAGTGGCTACCAAAGCCAATGTGCGTACTACACAAGCTGCGCGTACAAGTTTAAAACAAGCATTGAAAGTATCGTTTACAGGTGGTTCTGTTATGGGATTAGGTGTTGCGGGATTAGCTGTTTTAGGTTTGGGAGGTTTGTTTATTGCATTCTTGCAATATTTCAGTGGAATGGGTGCAGATACTGTTAAGACTGCGATTGAAGTATTAACAGGTTTCTCTTTAGGGGCTGAATCAATTGCGTTATTTGCACGTGTTGGTGGCGGTATTTATACTAAAGCTGCTGACGTTGGAGCTGACTTAGTTGGTAAAGTAGAAGCAGGAATTCCTGAAGATGATGTTCGTAACCCTGCTACAATAGCTGATAACGTTGGAGATAACGTAGGTGATGTTGCAGGTATGGGTGCCGATTTATTCGGTTCGTATGTTGCTACAATCCTTGCTACAATGGTGTTGGGACAAGAGGTACTTGTTACAGATAATTTCGGCGGACTTTCTCCTATATTATTACCAATGGTAATCTGCGGTTTAGGGATTATTGCTTCTATCATAGGAACTTTCTTTGTTACCATTAAAGATGAAAAATCAAATGTACAAACAGCGTTGAACTTAGGTAACTGGTCTGCAATTGTAATAATGGTAATCGTTTCTTATTTTGTAGTAATGTATATGTTGCCTGCCGGTGATATTACTTTACGTGGAATTACGTTTACCAAAATGGGAGTTTTCCTTGCTATATTAATAGGAAATATCGTAGGTGCTATCATGAGTTTGAGTACCGAATATTATACAGCTATGGGCAAAGGGCCTGTTAAATCAATCGTTCAGCAATCATCAACCGGACATGCTACCAATATTATCGGTGGTTTATCTGTAGGTATGAAATCAACTGTGATTCCTATTCTTACACTGGCTGCTGGTATTATGGCTTCTTATTATTTTGCAGGATTATATGGTGTAGCTATTGCTGCAGCAGGTATGATGAGCACTACTGCTATGCAATTGGCGATTGATGCTTTTGGTCCGATAGCTGATAATGCTGGTGGTATAGCCGAAATGAGTCAATTACCTCCAGAAGTTCGTGAGCGTACTGATAACTTGGATGCTGTTGGAAACACTACTGCTGCTACCGGAAAAGGATTTGCGATTGCATCTGCAGCATTAACATCATTGGCATTGTTTGCCGCATTCGTTGGTATTGCAGGCATCTCAGCAATTGATATTTATAAAGCTCCAGTATTGGCAGGTTTATTTGTTGGTGCAATGATTCCATTTATCTTCTCTGCATTATGTATTCAAGCGGTTGGTAAAGCTGCAATGGATATGGTTCAGGAAGTACGTCGTCAGTTCCGCGAAATACCTGGTATTATGGAATACAAAGCGAAACCTGAATACGAAAAATGTGTTGCTATTTCTACTAAAGCTTCTATTCGCGAAATGCTTATGCCTGGTGCTATTGCTTTAATTACTCCGGTATTGGTTGGGTTTATTTTCGGGCCTGAAGTACTTGGCGGTTTGTTGGCAGGTGTTACTGTTTCCGGTGTGTTGATGGGTATTTTCCAAAGCAATGCAGGTGGTGCATGGGACAATGCAAAGAAGTCTTTTGAAAAAGGAGTGATGATTAATGGTGAGATGTTCTACAAAAAATCGGAACCGCATAAAGCTTCTGTAACTGGTGATACTGTTGGTGATCCATTTAAAGATACTTCCGGTCCATCAATGAATATCTTGATTAAATTGATGTCGATTGTTTCATTGGTTATCGCTCCTTATATTGCTGTTAATTCGTCAGAAGGCGCAATGGGCAGCGAATGCAAGATGCATAAAGGTTGTGGTGATGAAATGGAAATGACTTGCGATATGAGCAAATGTACTCGTATGACTGCTGAGGAGTGTGCTAAATATTGCGACTCGATGAAATGTTCGCCTGAAGAAAAAGAAATGTGTGTGAAACATGCAGGTTCGGCATTTTGCAATGCTGAATGTATTGCTAAATGTAAAGAAGCAGGTATCCCTTGCGACAGCAAATGCGAAGGTAAATGTCATGAAGAATGTGGCAAGAAATGTAAAACTGACTGTACTAAAATGTGTTCCGCAGGAAGTAAAAAATGTGAAGGAATGGGAGAGGAGAAAGAATGCTGCAAAAAGAAAGCTGCTGCGTGTGGTGAAAAACATGAATCGGCTTGCATGAAAGGATGTGATAAAGGTTGTAAAACTAAAGAAGAATGTATGAAGAGTTGTGGTTCTGCTTGCGCAGAG
>CAIRRW010000115.1 GCA_903881065.1 uncultured Bacteroidota bacterium | reverse complement strand
TGCAAAAATATATAAAATTTAATATAAAAGGAAATCCTGTCGTGGTGATTTTGAGTGGTGATTTTTTATCCCCATAGCAATTTGTTTAATTATTTTATAACGAACAAATTCCGTTGATTTTCAAGAGGTTCCTAATAAACCATTTTGCCTTGCAAATTCAATTAGGCTTTCTTTGCCACTTATTCCAAGTTTCGTTTCAATATTTTTTTTATGAGTTATAACTGTTTCTCTGGCAATAAATAATTCATCTCCTATTTCCTGATAACTTTTATTGATTATTCCTAAAACAGAAATCTCCCTGTCAGATAAATCTTTTAATGTAGCTTGTTTTATTACAAGCCGTTCACTGTCGGACAACTGTGATTTCAGTATGGCTATTTTGTTTTGAAACTCATTATTATCATTGGTTTTAATTTCTAAAAGTCGTTGAAGTTCCGAATTGCTGTTTCGGCTTTCTGCTAGCTCCTCGCTTAATTTTATTATATCTTTCAGAGAAGCTTCTATAGTTTCTTCTACTACCCAACTTTGAGCTAATACTAGTAATAGAAGTACTAATGCAAATTGAGATATTAATAATATAAGACTTATAATATCAAAATACGTAACATTAAATAGCGGTAGAAAAGCAAATTGAGGAATTATGAGCAGAATAGTTATTAAAATGCTGACAAGCATAAAGGGATTATTTCTCCCTATCCTTTTTTGAAATGATTTAGTTATTGCATAACCTAACAGTACGAACGTAACTGCTGAATAAATTACATCAAAATATTTGATAAAAGTACTATGATTACTCTCCTGCCCCCACGAAAGCGAATAAAAAAGAACAATAACAACATTACTTAATAAAACGGTTACAATCCAATTTGATTTATTTCCGAACAACGGAAATTTCTGTTTTGTTTTTTCAAAACTATGCTTGAAAAATGGAAGAGAAGCGATAAAAAAAGCATTGTTGTAAACCGAGAATGTTTTTATAATTAAACTTACTTGTCCGGCAATCATTAATCCTAGGAAACGGTACGCATCCATTGCCGCCCAAAGCAGCAATGCAAATGAAATAAGCACTAAACCCCAATCTTGCCCTGTGATTTTGTTTTTCTTTTTTTCGGTATACCATATAAAGAGGAGAAACAGTGAGCCTAATAAACAGGTACTCAAATGGATTAGCCGGAGAGAATTAATTTTTGATACTTCGAATAGTTCTAACTCAAACATCTTATTATTATATGATTTGTTTTTGCTTGTTTTTATTATAGAACTATTAGAAACAAAAGTATAAAAATTATAACCACATTTATTTAAATAACGACAAGCGACGGGAAAGATGGTGCTTTATATATCTTAAAGACTACCATAAAAAAACTCCCGCCGATTTTTCTGCCGGCAGGAGTTTTTATAAGTTTAAAGTTACTCACTAATCCCTAATATTATTTATATTGGGCTAAAGCCCGATTATACTTAGGTTTCAGTAACCCTAGCCTCAAAGCTAGGGTTAATAACAAATATCACGAAACTTTCCAACTAAATAATCGTTACCGAAAATGGTAATCCATCTTTGCCGGCTTCGTTTCTATTATTAAGATAAAAACAGATAATATACAATGTTTTGCCTACCTGATCGGCAGTGAAAAGTATTTCGAACTCTATATTTTTTTCCGGAGTTTGATTAATATAATCTTTAATATCGGGCGATGGAGCATCTTTTGCAACGATACATGTTTTTATTCCTATTGAATTTACATCCTTTGGTTTGCCTCGTTTGAAAGGTGCCGAAGGATCAAATGCAACAAACTTCATAAACATTGCTGATTGAAAAACACAAACAACAGCCGGTTGAATATCAGGTACTTTAACGTGAGATCTGAAAGGTGCAGGTGTTGGAATATCCAGAATCCATCTTTCCACTCCAGTTAATACTACCAATACATTACTTTTAATCTGTTTTCGGATGCTGTCGCTTGTTGTCAAACATTTGAGATAACTCACCGTCATATCATTTATTACAGGTGTCGAATGTTGAGTAGGGTCAATGTATAATTTAAACTTTTCGTTGAAATCGCTGCTATCCGATGTCATCGAATCGGATTGATCCGGCGTGATGCCAAACCGGATAATATTTGCCGGCAATAGTACAAATGGCACAAAAAAGTCGAGAAAAAACTTGTACAACATAATTTTTACACTTAGTATCATTTTAAATTAACCCTTAGAAATTTATTTCAGTTCGCTCCCGGAATCAAGTCAGGTTCCTTTGCACGAAATTGTTTATAATTAAATGTTAATGATTGCAGCAATTTGTCCTCCACGCCGGCAATCTTCGGCGTTGTTATTTCAGTTAATCGTTGATTTTATTCCTTTTTTGGCCGAACTACAGAGCAGCCCCTCCGAACTATAGAGCAACCCCTCCGAATTACAGAGCAACCCTTCCGAACTACAGAGCAGCCCCTCCAAACTACAGCGCAACCCCTCCGAACTATAAAGCAGCCCCTCCGAACTATAGAGCAACCCCTCCGAATTACAGAGCAACCCCTCCGAACTACAGAGCAACCCCTCCGAACTACAGAGCAACCCCTCTGCTTTGAAGTTGGTCGGCTTTTAACTTTTTACAGGTAATAAGCACTTATTTTTTGGTTTTCGGCTATTAATTTGCCTACTACCTACACTATAATATATACACTAAAACAAAGAACGTTGATTTTGATACTGCAATAGTACCCGAAGATTTTTGGATGGATAGTATAGACATCTATACTATTTTGAAAATAAATGAAAATAGTTGGGAGAGGTAAGGGAATGAAAAAGGTGAGAAATGGTTTATATTTAGATGTTAATTGTGAAAGATAGGAAAGGATAAATGTATTTATAGTTTCTATCTGATTAAATTTTTTAATTTTAGACTCTAAATATAAAATCATGAAATATTTAATTTCCATTTTATCCTTATTTGTTTTTTTTAGTTGTTCCAACAATACAAATACTGATAAGCAAAAATCAGCAACGCAAATAAAAAAAAGAATACCTCCGGTAGCAAAGCCCGAAATACCTTTGAAAATAAATTATGATTCATTGGATGTTTCGGTAAGAAATCAAATTAGGGTATTGGATAGTATTTATGGCAGAACGCCTTATTATACTTTTATCGACAATAAAAAAATATTTATTGTGTTAAAAGGGAAATTTAATCCTGATTCGAGTTATTATATAAAAATGTTTGAAGGACGTTTTAAATATGGAATTTTTGGTGAAGATTTAAAACCAATCTTACCCTGCATTTATGATAAAGTTTATAATCCCAATCTTACAATGCTTAATTGTATGGAAATTAAAAAAAATAATAAAGTTGGGTTGTTTAATTTTATGAGTAAAGAAATACTTGAACCTCAGTTCGAATATATAATGCCTTCATCCCAAACACCTACAAATATTGCCTATGGATTCAAAGATAAGAACTGGTATAAAATAGAAAGCAATAAAAATTTCAAATTGCTTCAAACTTATTTCTCTCCAATTGATTTATTAAAAACACTTTCATTTAATGTACATGATGTTAAGGAAAATCTAATGTTTAATCCATATAACTATTATGGAAACGAAGGACCACAGGCAGGTATAGGTGTCGTTATTGTTCCGTCGTATATTGAGCGTTTGAAAATAATGCCGGAAGTTTGTGATGATGTAATTCTTCCGCAGCAAACAAAATACCCTTTTGGCACACAGGAAATGCGTTGCAAAACGGATACTATTAAATCAATAACTGATAAAATTATATCTTTTATTGTTTCGTTTTATCATGCCGGCGCTGATGGAAGAGGATACGTAGAAGATTCAAAACAAATAGTTGTTTATAATAAGGAGAGTAAAAAATTCGACTCAAAAAACATAAGCCATGAATATGAGAGTTATGGAAGTTTATGTAAACCGGGAGGATATAAATTTATAAATGATTCGTTGTTTGAAAAAGAGGAAAGTAATCAAACCGACACTACTAAAAAAGCAAGATACGATTTTGAAAACGCCTATACATATAAGTTAATTACTAAAGATGGTGAAATAAAAGAGTTGCAAAGCAGGAGGTATTATAACTTTACAAAGTATGTAGAAATTAATGAAGATTATTTTAATGGATGTTTTGCAAGATTTATGAAAGAAGACGAGGTAAAGGATTCAAATAATGTATGGCTGTCAGACCATTTAACATTGGATGATTTGGACGTGATGGTAAATGAAATTTATGCTGATTATGGAATGAAATTTAAAACTGATAAATGGAAAAACTATTTTTCTCAATTCAAATGGTATAAGCCACTGTATGATAATGTGGATAACAAATTATCTAAAATTGATAAAAAGAACATTGAAACAATAGCAAAGGAAAAACAAAAAATGAAAGTCAAGGAAAACGATTATGTTAAAAAGCGTAAGGGTGTATTTTGGGGCGCCGGCTAAAGCTGTTTATTTTACAATAGCCTTTATTATAGGTTGCATGGTGGTGTTTAAGTCAATAGATTATATTCATCCGGATTTCAGCCATGGTTTTTTATCTGATAAAAGAGATTTTTTTGATCAATGGTATAAGTACTTTTTATACCTCCATATTGTTTTCGCACCGCTCACTATTTTTTCCGGAATACTTCAATTTTCTTTAAACAGAAAAACAAAACTTCATAAACTAACAGGCTACATTTATATTTTTTCTGTTGCTTTTGCCGCTTTTAGTGGTTTTTTTATGTCATTTAAATCATTGGGAGGAATAGCGGGGGACTTAAGTTTTTTAATGCTTTCTATCCTTTGGATTATATTTACTTATAAAGCCTTTGCTTTAATAAAGAAAGGAGAAATAGAAAACCATAAAATGTATATGACACGTAGTTTTATATTGGCAAACTCTGCAATATTATTACGTCTGTTTTCATTTATTACCAATACTTGTTTAAATGTTAATCCCGTTTCGGCATATGTTGTGGATGCTTGGTTGAGCTGGCTCCCTTGGTTAATAATTTTTGAAGTGGGAAGAAAACTAGGTTCAAATACATAATTAAATTTAAGTCAAAAATAAAGGAAGAGTTTTTTGTTTTAAAATAGTGCATTTAGAAGCTAACCCAAAAAGTATAATTAAACCTTTTCGATCTTAAGTTGTCTACAAATAAAACAATTAAAAAAAATATCATGAAAACAAAAATTGTATTAGTATCTATTTTTGCAGCCTCATTTATTTGCTCGTCAAATATTATGATGGCACAAATTCAACAACAAACGCAAACCCCTCAGGCAGAAAAACCGAAAGACGCTAATTGGGATAAGGAGCATCCTCGCCGTGAAGAAGTAAATGACCGGTTGAAAAATCAAAATGAGAGAATCGACAAAAAAGAAGCAGAAGGTAAAATGTCGAAAGCAGAAGGCAACAAGTTAAAAAAGAATGATAGAGAAATTCGTCAGGAAGAAAAAGACATGGCAAAACAAAATGGCGGACATATTACTAAACAAGAACAAAAAACGCTTAATCAACAAGAGAATAAAAACAGTAAAAAAATTAAGAAGCATTAATATTATTTGATTCCTTTGAGTTGATTTAATTAAATGTATATTATACTAGTTCAAAAACTCTTTACAAACCGTAAAGAGTTTTTAGGTTTAAACCTCACGGTTTATGCTCTTCAGTATCTACCCAATCAGCATAATATTTCATCCAGATAACACCAAGCTTTACTGTTCTGCGATCTTTTTCTGCTAAGCCTACTTCATCAAAACATAGCCTTTTAAACTTATCAATGTTAGGAATAGTGCATTTTAATAAATCAGCAATTTGATTTGGAGTCCATTTTAAAACAAACAGATAATAACAAACCTGCATACATCTATAAGTAAATTTAAAAGGGCATTCGTTTTGTGGTTTGGGTTTGCAGTTGAGGCAACGTGTTTCTATTAAGTTTTCAACTGATGAAGTACCGCAAGTAATAGTAAGTTTTATGTCGCAAATTTCGGCTTGTCCATTTACACTTGTAATAATCTCGTCAAGTTGCATACCAGTGGTATTAGGTTGATTTTTTTTATCACCTTCAATGTCACAAATCTCCAGAAAATATTTTTTTCCTGTTTCTTTATCAACTAATACAACTCTGCAATTGGTTTTATTTATCACTTTTAAATGAATAATAACAGACTCAAAAAGAACTTGACTAAAACTTGATACGGTAAATGTAACAAACAGATGTTGTAAACCGAAATCTATTTCGAATGAAACAATGTTTAGTTTAACAGTTGCTCGTCCATCACAAATGTATTAGCAGATGTGCAGTGCTCATCAATTGTAAATTGGCAGGTAACCTACCTACTAACCTTACTCAATTATAGTTGTTCGGTAGTAACGGCAATAAAATATTAGAGGTTGTATTTGGTATTCGTTGCAGTTTAATGACTTTCGGTATACTTATTCAGTTCGTCAATTGACGCCTCAAAAGTAAATGCATCATTGAGTTTATAATAGTTTCCCTGATCAAGATTATGATGCCAGGCAAACTTTGCAAGATCCAAACGGGTTTGCTCAAAACTCATAATCATCATTAATTCTTTTATTTGAGAACATAACATACAATTACTGCCAATTATCTGTTTGGCAATGGTAAGTCTGCTGTCGTCAAAAGATTTTGAAGCAATTGATTTTTTAGCGCTTTCAAAATCCGAAGCGTTCATCGGATGTCTGCATCCATATTTTCCATTATACCCTTCAAGTACATAATCATCCTCATCGTGATGAGCAGGGTGGTTGTTTTCAGCGGATGTGGTGGTAGTGCTCAAATATGTGGTGGTGGTGGTGCTCGAAGGCATTCCTGTATTCACATTTATATTCACCCCTGGCATATTCACATTCATCATTGCATTTTCATTTGTACTTGTTACAGTGGTTTGAGTTGTTGTTGTAGTTACAGGGCTAGCATAGGGTTGGTATATTACAATTGTTTGTTCAGGGTTTTTAGGTTCGCTAGCAGGAATAGGCGCCGCGCTCACATAACCTAATTTATATTTCCCCGACTTTTCTTTCACACAATAGCTGTATTCAGTATTAGCTGTGAACTCTCCGCCAAAATTAAAATATATATTCTGATCAATATCAAGTATTGATTTATTGGCGAAAATAACTTTTACTTGATAATTAGGAGCATTAAGCCCTGTGATTTTTACATTGGTTTCAGCAGCTTTATTTTGAGCAACACCATTTAATATTACTGTAAATTTATATCCCTGTTGCGAATATATTATCAAGTTGTTGTTTTGTGAATAAATACTATATGTTAAACACAATAGGAAACTGAAGAGGAAATATGTTTTTTTCATGGTAGTTTATTTAATATTTCTGCCAAGATAGTGATTTTATAAATATTCAATTGTTTATTTTATTATTAAATGTCTACCAAATAAAAAGGCAGTATTGTTTTTCGGTTCAACAAATAAAAAAGTCCTGAATTTCTTCAGGACTTTTTTAATAAATCTAAAGTAAAATGAGTTATTATTTTGTTTTCACAATTCGTTCAGTCACTTCCGAATTTTCATCTTTTATTTTTACCATATAAACTCCCTGACTAAGTTCACTCACATTAATCTTCTCCAAATCTCCGCTATTTACTATAGTCTGTTTGGTAATAATTATACGTCCTGTAATATCCATTATATCAATTGTTTTCTTCGAATTGCCATTTACTAGTTTAAATAGGATATTTAATTCTTCAGTAGCAGGGTTTGGATACAGCGTAAACTCATCATTTATTGCAAGTGCATTCAATCCTATTGTTATAAGTCCAGCATCGTTTACAATGTTCGATCGCGTGGATGAATAGCTGTACTGTCTTGTAGCCGGTGCGCATCCATTAGGATTCACTGCTTCTATCTGATAATAAATCAAGCCGGAAGGAGGAGTTAAATCTGTGTAGGAGAAATTAGTTGAAGCAAGACTTGTAAGCAGTGTCATGTTTGTTGAAGTGGTTCCTCTGTAAATATTGAAAGTACCAAAATTAAATCCTTCATAGTTGTTCCAAAGTAAATTCCATGTGCTGCCCACACCTTGATTAATGGTAAGGTGAATTGTTTTATGATAAGTACTCAACGAAGAAAGTATTCCGCAGCTGTCTCTTATACCTAATTCATATCTTTCTGCCTGTTGTTGAGGGTTTGAATTAATATCAAGGAATGTACTGAAAGCATGATACCACACAGCACCAATTCTGTTAAATTGATTAGCTATAGTTCCTTCTTTATACACAATAAATGAATCTATTTGTGTAGTTACAGGCGGATTCCAGATAACAAGGTTCTTACTGGATGCGCTGTCTACACCTACAGCACAAATAGGCGTTGGTGCCATCACCGAAGCATTTAACGTATAAAAGCCTGTAGCTTTGCAACTGCTTGAAGCGCCCGTTACTGTTACCGAATATACACCTGACTGTGTGGCTGTAATATTCTGTGTGGTGGCTCCGGTATTCCAGTGATAGGATGTAAATCCCGAAGAAGCAGTAAGGAATACAGAACCGCTTCCACATAAATTAATGTTTCCGTTTGGAGTAATAGTAGGCAAAGCAGGTGGTGAAACAAAGGAAATTGATACCGGCTGTGAAGTTACTGTACATGTCCCATTACCTACCGATACTGAATAATTACCACCAAGTGTTGTTCCATAAGTTGCGGCTGTAGCTCCACTTATCGCTACTCCATTCAGGTTCCATTGATAAGTGTATCCACTTCCAGTGTTTGCAGAAACAAGTATGGTATCACCTTGGCATTTTGCTGTTCCTTGCGTAGTACTTATTGCTGCCGACAGATTACATGCTGTACCACCAGTCGAATAAATAAATCCTCCTTGAAATAATACCTGCGAACAGCCTGTCGAATTGTTTACTGCAGTTAAAGTAACATCATAATTGCCATTATAAGCGTAGGTGTGGAACACTGTTGCATTGTTGGTTTGTTGAATGGTTCCATCACCAAAATTCCATGTGAATGTATAACTGGACAGACTTGGTGTAGTATTACTAAATTGGGCAATGAACGGGGGTGCAGTTAATAATTGAGCTACTGCTGTAAATCCAAGATTATAGTTGGGAGCATTAATAGTAACGATGGAACTGTCGGAACCGCTACAACCATTGGCAGTAGTAACAGTTACAAAATAGTTGGTAGAAACAATTGGGCTTGCAGTAACGCTTGCTGTATTTGTTGCAGATAGATGCGACGATGGTGTCCAGTTATACGTTAACGGGCCCACAAAGTTCCCTTGCGGAGTAGCTGTTAACGTTCCTGAATTTGCACAGGTTAATGTAAGGTCATTTGCATTAATAGTTACTGGCCCTACAATTATATTTATTGAATCTTTAGCAACACATCCATATAATGAATCGACAACCGTAAGATGATACATGGTAGTATTTAATGGAGTTAATGATGGGTGTGCAATTCCTGGATTACTCAATCCTGTTGTTGGTGTCCAATTATAATGAATATGATTATTACCTGTATAACCACCAATTCCATTTAAAGTCAATGAGCTGCCAAGGCAAGTAGAGTAGGAGGCAGGGCCGGCATCGGCAGTTGTTAACGACGACATAATTGTAACCGTGTCTCTGGCTACGCAAGCTTGTGCAGATGAAACTGTACACGTATAAGTAACTGTTACAGTAGGGGTAAGTACAGGATTGGCTGTGGTACTGCCTGTCATACTGGTTGTAGGCAGCCAGTTATAAGTAGATATGTTTGTACCAATAGCATGCAGTGTATCAATCAAGCTTCCACATACAAGGTGATCAGGGCCTATATTTATAGTAGGTGTAGGGTTAACAATAATGTTAATTGAATCTCGGCCATGACAACCATAGATTGAATCAGTCGTTGTTAATTGATACATCGTTGTTGTAGGAGGAGTAGCCAATGGATTTGCGATGGAAGTATTATTAATTCCTGTCGCCGGCGTCCAGTTATAAGTTAAATGATTATTACCTATGTATGTGCCGGTACCGTTAAGTTGTTGTGAGTTGCCCGAACATAACGTATATGATGTTGGTCCTGCGTCGGCTGTTATCACTGTTGATAATATCTTTATGGAATCCTTTGCGGTGCAGCCTAATGAAGAGGCAACATTACATGTATAAGTAACTGTAACAGTTGGAGTAATTACAGGATTCGCTGTAGTATTACCTGTCATCGCTGTATTTGGCAGCCAGTTGTAAGTAGATATGTTTGTTCCTGTAGCATGTAATGTATCATGCAATCCCCCACAAACAGTATGATTGAGTCCTGCATCAATTGTTGGTGTAGGGTTAACATTGATTTTTACTGAATCTTTTCCATGACATCCATATACTGAATCAGTTGTTATTAACTTATAGGTGGTAGTTACCAGTGGTGTAACAATAGGATTGTAAATGTTTGCATTATTGATGGCAGTATTCGGTGTCCAGTTATAATACAAATGATTTGTACCTGTGGCAGTACCTGTTCCAGTAAGTTGTAGTGGCACACCCGAACAAATTGTATAAGATACCGGGCCTGCATCAGCAGTTGTTACAGGTGA
Organism: uncultured Bacteroidota bacterium; assembly: GCA_903881065.1. GTDB lineage: Bacteria > Bacteroidota > Bacteroidia > 2-12-FULL-35-15 > 2-12-FULL-35-15 > 2-12-FULL-35-15. The sequence goes on along the minus strand of CAIRRW010000115.1, from coordinate 5,704 downwards.
TGAAATCATTACTGCATCATTTGCTGTGCAGCCATAACCTGATGTTACAGTACATGTATAGGAAAGAGTAGCGGTAGGTGTTATCACAGGATTAGCATTAGTATATCCCGTCATGTTATTGGTAGGCGACCATTGATAATATAGAATATTATTTCCAACAGCATGCAAGGTGTCTTTTAATCCGCGACAAACAAAATGGTCTGCTCCTACATTAACGGTAGGTGCAGGATATACATTCTGATGATACGTTCCGGTACCTACACAGTAATTAGTGTTATCAGTTAATGAAACAGTATAATCTGCAGGTACTAAAGGATTAACAGTTATGCTTGAGTTGGTATTGCCTGCAGGAGGGTTCCAAAGATAGGTATCTCCCCAGCCGGGAGTATTTGGGTTGGAATCATAAGTAGAAATAGTAATTGTGGTTCCCGGACAGCCTCCTGAAGGATTGTCAGATGTAAATCCTGGAATTGGTTTTGCCTGTCCATAAAGCCATATCTCATCACCCATTGTAGTGGCAGGATTAGAAGAGACAATTCTAAAAACCATATATGAATGCAAAGTACCAGGAGGAACAAAGCCGTGAATAGTTCCATTGCCGGTTGTTGTGAGTGTGCCTATATTTAAATGAGTAGTAAAGTTTCCTGTACCGCTGCTGTCATATTGCAAGGTGAATACATTACCTGCCTTATAAGCCATCGAAGGGCTGAATGTAATTTTAACGGAATCTCCTGTTGTGCTGCCGAAACAAAAATTTGAACCTGCAGCTGGTGATTTAATTATCGGGCTCGAAATTTTCTCTACATAAGCTGAGTGATATGAACCTGAGCCACCTGCTATAACAGAATCACCAAATGTTTTCGTTCCTAAAAACTGTCCAGTACAAAATACGTTGCCACGTTTATCTGTTCCTACTCCATTAATTAAGTCAGATGATACCAATGTGCCGCCTGGATAAGAAATCCATGACAAATCGCCATAAGATGTGTATTTGAATGTTTCTAGAAAAGGAGAACCACAAATTACATTACCCCATTTATCAGAATTAACACAATTAAATGAGGTGCCTCCGGAATATTGATTTGCCCATATTGTACTTGAATTGGAAACTTTTGCTTTTTCAATAAACGGGTAATTATAGAAACTTGAACCGGGCAATATTACCTGATTGCTTGATGCATCATATCCTATAACCCAGTTAGATGCTCTGAAACTTCCGCATACATAATATGCCGAACCGTTTGCTTCGCTTTTTATACCATAACAATAATCATTACTTGCACCTCCATACGACTCTGCTCTTGAAAATGTAGTGCCGCTGGAACTGAAAACCAGTACCACACCATCTATTCCTCCATGATTACTCATTCCTGTGGAAGGTGTTGTACTTAATACACCAGTGTAATAACCACAGGTGTAAAGCAAATCATTATTGTCAAAACTAACGCCTGTACCTGTTACGGTGGTAGCGGCAAACTGTTTGCTAAACAAAACAGAACCTGCACTGTTATATTTCACAACATAATAATATAAGTTATTTGTTTCATCGCCTACTATGGCAAAGTTACCATTTGAATAATTTACTGCTATTGCACGTCCATAGTCATTGGATAAAATTCCATTGGACACTTTTAATAAAAGGTTACCATTGTTATCGAGCTTGCAAGCCCACATATCCGAACCTCCAACAGAAACCAGAGAATCCGTAGGTGTAAAAAACATGTGACCATTAAAGCCTCCGGTACAAAACACATTGCCGCTGTTATCCACTGCAATGCCGAAACCTTCGTCAACACCTGTACCGCCAAAACTTTTTGCCCAAATATAATGTCCCAACGAGTCGAGTTTAGCAACAAAAATATCCTGACTGTGGTTTTTTGCAAGCAAAGTAATGCTGCCAAATTTTACAGTATCAATATAACTGCCTATTATATAACTGTTGCCTAAGCTATCTACTGCAATCCCATTTGCCTGTTCGTAATCAGTTCCTGGTGATGTAGATTTATTTCCCCATCTTGGCGCCTGTGCATTTGTTATTAATGCAAAAAATAGTAATGCAATTGAAAGTAATAATTTCTTCATTTTGTTTGATTTAGATAATACGATATCAAAAGTATTATTTCTTTTGACTCAATGAAGGTAATTAATGATTTTTATTCCATGACTTACAATTACTACAAAAAAAGCTCCTGTCAACTTTTCAGCTGACAGGAGTTTTTTTTGAATATTAATTAAGTTCTTAAGCCGAATTAAACCCAACATTACGCAGTTAACTCAAACTATTGTTTTAACAACTTAATTATTTAATTAATAATCAACAAATAAAAATCATTGCTCTCAAGCCCAAATGTTTCGATTTCGTTCTTTACATTATCCTCTTATAGGGTAGCGAAGAAGGTTTATTTACAATAGTTTGATATTAAAATTCGGTATTTTCTTCCCAAAAAGGGTTTTCGGCATTGATGTTTTGTTAAAATAGGGATAAACGTTTAATTTTTTAGTACGAATATTCTATTGCCAAATAGATAATGAATTATATTTGTTACCTAAATAATCTAAATATGAAAAAAATTTACAAAAGTATCAGTATTGCCTTTTTAGGCTTTTGTGCAATTGCGCAAATGCAAGCGCAAACATTCGACACTATTCCTAAAACAAATCCTGCAGGAACTGGTGCTTCAACAACCATTCATCGAAAACCTCTGGGTTCGAATAGGGCTTACGAACGATCGGCAATGAAATATACTCATCAGGAGATTGGTATGTTTGGTACAATTACCGCTATAGGCTTTTATTGCGATACCATTTTAAATCCGGGAACGACACCTGTAAAGGTGTATATAAAGGAAGTCCTTGATTCGTCATTCACTGCATCCTCTGTTGCAATTGAAGAGGCTGGAGCAATATTGGTTTTTAATGATACGTTGCACACTGCAGCTTTTGTTAAAGATTCGTTTGCAACTATTATTCTTACCACACCTTTTTTGCATGCTACTACTAACAATATTGAAGTTATTGTAGAGACTAATTCAGGAGGAACTGCCGGAACAGATGCTACTACCTTAGCTAAAGGTTTTAGATATTATACAGTAGGAACAAATAGATTTGAATATTGGCAAAGCGGCACAGGAAGTGGCGTTATACCTGCAGGTAACGGAACATTAAATAGTAACCGCCCGAATATAAGATTAACGATGGCACCAGCTGCTATATGTACAGCACCACCAACAGCAGGTTTAGCAGTAGCCAACCCTGCCAGTGTTTGTTCTGGAAGCACTACTAGTCTTAGTTTGTCGGGTAACTCAACCGGTACTAGTATGTCTTATCAATGGTTATCATCTACTAATGGCGGCGTTACTTGGAGTCCAATTGCTGGAGCTACTTCAAACATATATAATGATACTGTTAACGCGCCTATTAGTTTTAAATGTGTATTAACTTGTAGTGGATTAACTGATACATCAGCTGCTACATCAGTATCTTTAAATCCTTTCTATCAATGTTATTGTACACAGGGAATAGGAGGGAACTGTGCTACATCTGCTATTGATTCGGTAGCAATTACAAGTACAACACTTAGTAATGGACATACAGGATGTTCAACTAACAGTTATGTAGCATATCCTGCATCTGGTAGCACTACAGCTTCTGTTATTCAAGGGCAAGTATATAGTTTAAATACTAAATTTACTGGAAATGTCAGAGCAATTGTATGGATTGATTACAATCAGAATGGCGTTTTCGAACCGAATGAATATAATGAGATATGCCTTACTTCAACAGCAAATACAAATGTAGTAATTCCTATTTTTATTCCTGCCAATGCTACAACTGGGCTTACCGGAATGCGTATTCGTACTCATTCGGCAACTGGTACAGGTACCAGTATTGACTCTACAACTTCATGCGCTGCAATGACATCTGGCGAAACGGAAGATTATATCATAAACATATTAGCTGCATCACCTTGTACTGCACCGCCTACAGCAGGTACTACTATTGCTTCACAAACAGCTGTTTGCGCAGGCACAATTGTAACCTTATCATTAAATGGCAACAGCAATGGCAGCGGAATGACTTTTCAATGGCAGTCTTCAACAAACGGAGGTACTTCCTGGAATAACATAATAGGTGCTACATTGCCGCTATATTCCGACACTATATATACTGCAATATCTTATCAATGTGTTATTACTTGCAGCAGTTTGTCAGCTACTTCTACGCCTGTAAATATTACTGTTAATCCATTTTATCAATGTTATTGCACTCAAGGCTTAGGTGGAGGATGTACAACCTCTGCAATTGATTCTGTAGGTTTTACTGGTACCACTCTATTAAATGGTAGTACAGGATGTTCAACAGGCAATTATATGGCTTATCAGGCAACAGGCAACACAACAACTTCTTTGCATCAGGCCTCAACATATACACTTAATACAATATTTACAGGTACAGTGAAGGCAGGCGTGTGGATTGACTATAATCATGATGGAACATTTGAGCCGTCAGAATATACTTCAATCTGTACAACATCCGCAGCAGGAACTAATATTGCAACCTCAATTACTATTCCACTTACAGCATTGATAGGTGTAACAGGTATGAGAGTTCGCAGCCGCGCCAGTACTAGTACTTTGGATTCAACAAGTGCATGCACTACATTTGGCTCTGGCGAAACAGAAGATTATATTGTTACAATAGATATTCCTTTCGGCATAAAAGAATACACTCAATTATTAGAATTAAATGTGTTCCCTAACCCAACAAACGGAGTGGTTACTATATCGTCTAAAAACGCAGTGTCTTCGCATTTAACTATTCAGGTTATGAATATAGAAGGAGAGAAGGTGTATAATGAAAATTCAGGAGTTGTGAATGGATCAATTAATATGACCATTGATTTATCATCATTTGCAAAAGGATTTTATTTTATTCGGGTAATTACTGATAAGGAAACTACCAATAAGAAAATAAGTCTTCAATAAAAGTTGACTTCAAAAAACAAAAATCCCCTCTGATTAATTTCAGAGGGGATTTTTATAAGTTAAAGTATAGCGTTATATTGAATTGTTAAAATGGTTAAATTAAGTATCTTAATTTAATTAGGGGCAGAAGAAGAGATAGAATTGAGTATTAGATAGTTCATTAGAAAAATACCAAATATCGGTAAAATGATTCCATATTTTACTGTTTGTAACAGTAGGGTCTTGTAGTTGATAATATTTTGAAAACTCACTCTCTACTAAATCTTTATCAGTACCAGTAATTAAATGTCCGAAAAGACTTCTTCTTCCACCAGTAAGTACATTTGTATACACTTTGTCATTCACATTTACATTATTGAAATCACAAACCAGTTTAACTGTAGTATCAGTAGTTCCCCATGTTTCCCACATATAAACTTTTTTATCAGCTACTCTTAATCCTCCAAAAAATTCAGTAGGGTATATAGTATCACTAACTGTACCTGGTGAATGATGGTGTGAAATGAAAATTCTTTTAAAAGTTAAACCATTATATAATGTATCTGTTCCATTAATTAAAAAAGTATATTCATCGTGAATTCCTCCAATATAATAAAAGAAGCGTCTTTCTAAAGTCCAAGTTGAAGAATCGGGAGTTGTTGCTACAGTATCCCTTGGTGATATGCTTTTTTGGGTAATGGCATTGCCTGTTTGTGCACTTGAAAGGAAAGGAGTTGTTA
>CAIRRW010000114.1 GCA_903881065.1 uncultured Bacteroidota bacterium | reverse complement strand
CATTATTCCGTTTGAAAACAACATATATCCCGAACCTATCGAAAACAAAAGTCCCATAGCGAAACACATAAATGAAACACAAATATTATTTACAGTGATGCCAATAAACATATTTACCTGATTCATGCTTTTATACACCGCCAGAGGGTCGCCTTTATCAATATTATCCAACGTCATATTTACATAACTATCTCCCAAAATCAATCGTACAAAATTATCATCGTAAGCTGCTGATACAATTCCGATAAGCATTGCAACAGCAAATATTATAAATGCATACAATAATTGTTTATGTGAGTTTTTGAAAATAAAAGGCAATTCGTATTTCCAGAAAGTAATGATACGCGATTTCTTTTCTTTCTTGTTTTTATAAATTTCCTGATGTACGCGGGCAGCAAGCGAATTAAGATACTTGGTAGTTTTTGCATTCGGATAATTTGTTTTTGCATACGACAAATCATCCGTTAATTGAATAAATAAATCAGCCATCAAGTCAGGATTACTTCCGCCTTTAACAGAAATCATCTGCTCGAATTGCTGCCATTTATCAGCATTTTGCTTTAAGAAAGTTATTTCTTTCAATTGATTAGTTCATTTGTTTATTGGTTTACTTGTTTATTATTATACGTGTTCATTCGTTCTTTATTTTGTATGATGTTTAATATACATATTATTTAAAATTGAGTTAATAACTAATGAACCTTCGAACTAATAACCTAATGAACTAAACAAAACTTGGTAAATTTATATAAAAATAAATTCTTATCCTTTATTTTTATCGTCTGCGCCTTTATTTAAAATATATTTGTGCTGCATAATTATGGATAATATAAAAATACAAACTTCGCAGAACGTAGATATAGAATACGAACTTGCCAGTGTTGGCGACCGTATTCTTGCAACGCTCCTTGATTACGTTTTTTTTATTGCCTATGGTTTGTTAATCCTCCTTACTGTTTCAATCACCAAATCTCGAATTTTTGACAGTATTGCTTTTTGGGTAATTATTTTGCTACCCGTTTTATTATATGATTTAGTTTGCGAAACTTTTCTTCAGGGAAAATCATTCGGGAAAATGATTTTAAAAATAAAGGTGGTAAAACTCGATGGTACGCAGGCAACTTTCGGAGCATACCTCCTGCGCTGGTTGTTACGGATAATTGATACCCGTATTTTTTCGGGCGGAGTAGCTTTAATTGCAATTATTTTAAATGGCAAAGGACAACGCATTGGTGATATGGCTGCCGGAACAACGGTTATTAAATTGAAACATAAAGTAACTATTAATGATACCATACTTAATAAAGTAATTCCTGATTACACGCTTGTTTTCCCTGAAGTATCGCGCCTCACCGATACTGATATAGCGATAATAAAGGAAGTGATGCTTGTTTCGCTCCGTACCAATAATCAGGAAGCGATTGAAAAACTTGCCATTAAAACCAAAACTGCGATGGGTATTACCACCAATCTGCCACATACCCAATTTCTGGCAACTGTGGTAAATGATTATAGTTTTTACAGTTTCGATAAGTAAGTAAGAATTAATTTTCTTCCGATAGAAGTATAAATTTCCGACTTATTCCTCCCCATTTCTTATTTTAATTGCTGATTTTAGCGTAAATAACACATTTATTGGTGGAAAATAATGATTTTAGGGGTTCCGGAAATGATTATTTTACATCCGGGAATGATTATTTTACATCCTGAAACGATTATATTACGTCCAGGAATGATTATTTTACATCCTGAAATGATTATTATATATCCTGAAACAATTATTTTACATCCGGGAATGATTATTTTACATCCTGAAATGATTATTTTATGTCCGAAAATAGTTTTCGGGAGGAATATTATAGTTTTTTTATCTCTAAAACTTCTACATAAGTTTGCGAAAATTGTTTTCTAAAAGCAGATATTACGAATAATGCCTAGTAAACAAATAAACTAATGAACCATTGAACCAACCTAATGATCCGAAATCACGGCAGCCTTCGCATTCTTTTTATATCTGATTAGAAACACCACCGGAATGCAGATAAGAATTAATATGCCTACGGCAAAGAAGCCCTGGTCGTAACTTACAAGTGCCTGCTGCTTGAACACCATACCTTCCATTGTTTGATACGCCATTGTTTGCGCCTGATCCGCCGAATATCCTTTCGACATAAATGTTTGTACCAAGCCGGCGATACGGTCGGTAGCGGCGTTGCTGTAATCGGTAACATATCCAAGCATGCCGCTTCTAACTTCAGCATTTTTATTTATCAGGAAAACATTAATCAATGCAATACCCACAGCACCGCCCAACTGCCGAATCATGTTTGCCAAACCTATTGCCTGAGCCATATCCTTTCCTCTTAATCCTGCAACAGCCAATGATAATATCGGCGACATCATAAACGCCAACCCTACACCACGCAATACAAAAGGGAAATAAAAGTTATATTGATTTGAATCCGGCGATGAAAAAGCCATCATCATTAAAAAAGAAAACGTGATACAAATTCCGATTATAATTATTGTCTTTGGATTCTTTCCCGAACTCAACAACTTGCCTACTATCGGCATGGAAATAGCGGTACACAGCGCACTCGGTATCATAAATACTCCCGTTTGTGTCGGTGTCCAGCCCAATGAAATCTGAGCAAATAACGGGAAAATAAATACGGTACCGAAGAGTAAAAAGCCGAGCATAAAATTCATTATACTTCCCATTGCAAGATTATAATTTTTATATAATCTGATGTTTACCGCAGCATAATCAATTCTCAATTCCCTTATAACAAATGCAACAAAACAGAACAATGAAACAATGGAACATACAATGATTTCAGTGCTTTCGAACCAGTCGTCAGAAGTACCTTCTTCCAATACATATTGCAGACAACCTACTGCGCCGGCAAGAAATATTATTCCCCACCAGTCTATCTTCCTTGGTTTCACTGCACCTTCCCTATCCGTTACATAAGTCCATGCAAGAATAGTTGCTACAACTCCAATAGGAATATTTATAAAAAATATCCAGTGCCAGTTAAAGTTATCAGTGATGTAACCGCCTAAAGTAGGGCCGAATGTAGGACCAAGAATAATTCCCATTCCGAAAATCGCATTGCCTGTATTTATCTTTTCAGGAGGAAATGCACCTACAATAATTGATTGAGCTGTAGATAATAACCCACCGCCACCGATTCCCTGAACAAAACGCCAGAACACCAGCATCCACAGGTTTGTAGACAAGCCGCACATTAACGATGCAAATGTAAATAGTACCACAGAACCGGTAAAATATGTTTTCCTTCCGAACAAATCGGACAACATACTTGTAAGCGGAATGATGATAACATTTGAAATTGCATAAGCAGTTACCACCCAGGCAATCTCTGTTGTTGTAGCACCAATGCTTCCGCTAATCTCGCGCAGCGAAACGTTTACAACGGTAGTATCAATTAATTCGAGTATAGCGCACGAGATAGCAGTGAGGATTAAAATCCACTTTGTTGCTCCCGTAGGATATACTGGTTTATGATGTAACGCTTCCAATTTTATTTCACATTAACTTCTGCAAACACACTTAATCCGGGATATAACACAGAGATAGCTTCTTTCGGAACATCTGTCAAATCAATACGTACAGGAACACGTTGAACAATCTTCACAAAATTTCCGGTTGAATTATCAGGAGGAAGCAACGAAAACTTTGCACCCGTAGCACCAATATAAGACTCCACTTTACCGGCAATTTTTATATCCGGAAATGCATCAATTTTAATATTTACTGTTTGCCCGATTTTTATTTTTCTTACCTGAGTTTCCTTGAAATTCGCTGTTACCCAAAGATGAGAATTGTCAATTGCAGAACATAAAGGCTGCGCCATAGTAATAAACTGACCAACCTCAACTGCACGTCTGGTAGCTATTCCATCACATGGCGACAATACGATTGAATAACTCAATTGTGTTTTGGCAAGTATCAATTCCGCCTCTCTTTGTTTCACCATTGCTTCTGCCAAAGATATTTGTGCTTTCTGTGCTTCCGCCTGAGAACGCACTCCCTGCGACTGTGCAGATGATGATTTATACTGACTCACTGCACCGTCATATTGTGCCTGTGCCACATCAAGGTCAGCTTTTGCTGCATCCAGCTGCGCCTGAGTAGCTGCTTTTGCTGCAAACATATTTTCAACACGCTTATAATCACCCTGTGATTTTGTCAATCTTGCTTTCGCAGAATTAATATTCTGCTGAACAGAAGATGATGATAATGCAGAAGCATCAGCATTTTCAGACGATGCACTTGCATTATTCTGTACCGAAATTAAGTTCGCTTTTGCATTTTCCAATGCTGCTTCCGATTGTGCAACTCTTGTTTTTAAATCAGTGTCATCAATAATAACAAGTGTATCCCCCTTCTTTACCTGTTGATTATCTTTAAACTTAATATATTTAATATAACCCGAAACACTTGATTTAATAGGCACTATATCGGCATCTATCTGTGCATTGTCGGTACTTTCATAATTGGCACTGATAATAAAATAGATAATTCCTATTGTTAATATCGTTCCCAAAACAGCCGAAATTATTACTAATTTCTTTTTGCTTTTCTTTTCTTCATTGTTGTAATCCATTGTTTCCTCTTGTGGTTGTTGTTGTTTTGTCATTGTTATTTTGTTTTAAAAATTGGTAATTCCTTTTGTAGTATTATAATTTGTAATCGCATTCATCAATTTAATTTCATGTACTTTCTGATTCAAAACAGCTTGCATTTCAGCATTCAGTTGCGTTAAATAATCAGTAGTAGTAATGGTTCCGTTCTCCAGTTGGCTCGAAGAAGTCTTGGTAATATTATGTCGTTTTTCAATTATCATTTTATCTTTTTCTATAATATCCTTCAGCGAATTAATTTGTGCAAACTCTGTTGTCATTGCATTCTTGGTATTAAATTCAAATACTTCTTTCTGCACATCCACCATCTTTTTACCGATGGTTGTATTTTGTTTTTCATTCTTCAACGTATAAAGATTACCAATATTCCATTTTAAATTAATGGAAGCCTGTCCGAAGAAACGCAAGTCCTGATCAAGGAAGTTAGGACCGGGCCGTCCATAAGCACCTTCAGCACTTACCGTAAGTTTTGGCAATGTAATTCTATTATTTAATTTATGTTTTGCATCAAGCATCGCTTTTTGAGTTTCAAATAATTTTAATTCCGGGCGATTGATTTCCTCGCCTGCCGATGTCCTTAATATTGGCTCCGTAGATAATGTTGTACTATCGTTAATCGCCTTATTGATATACATTCCCAATGATTGATACAAAGCGACGATATTATCTTTTGATTCAAGGATGGATTGCTCTGTTTTTAATTCCTCTGCTTCCAGTTCATCAAGATTACTCTGTAAAGTCAGTCCGTTTTTTACCGAAGAAACAAGATTCCCTTTCTTATTTCCAATATCATCTTTATAAATGGAAAGCGTTTTAATATTCTCACGAGTCAATAGAATTGAGCTGTACAATTGATTTATCCGGTCGACAAGTTTGTATAATTCGATTTGGTTTTTCTGGATATCAGTTTCCCCACTTAATTTATCCAACTGCTTTTGTTTTTTAGTTTGTCCGCCATCAAATAGAGTCTGTTCCAAATTAAGAGCATTTAGATAACTGTCATTTGGAAACGAAATGCCCATAAACGAAATCACTTCTGACTGATAAGTTGCCTGAGAGATAAAAGATAATTTAGGCAGCCAGTTTTTATTATCCTGACTAAGATTATTTTTTTCGTTCTCCGTTATCAGATTATTTTGTTTGATTAGCGGATAATTTCTTTTCGCCATTTGTACGCAGGAGTCAAGAGACAGGGTTTCCTTTTGTGCAAAACAAGCGCTTGAAATAAGTATTAATAATAATGTTATTCTTTTCATTTTTTATAATCGGGTTTTATTTGGTTAATGTATTTTCTATAAACAACTTTACGGAATGTTTTAGTTTTTCTGTGCTGAATTCTTTTTCCCAGTCTTTCCCCTGCGCTTTCACCGAATATTTAAACATGGGGGAAGCAAGGAAAGGATAAGAACAAAGCGACTGCAGATTAATCATAAACATGGTGGCATCAAATTTCTTTATTGCGCCGATTTTCATCTCCTCTTCCAACACATGAATCAGTTTAATTGTTTTATTTTTCTTTGCCTCAGCTATTTTTTGTTTGATTAATTCCGGATTATTTCCAATCTCCTTTATAATAAACATAGTCATTTGAGGATATTCGAAATAGAAATCAACAATTCTATCTACATATATAAATAATCTCTTTTTAATTGGAAATGCGTCATTGGAAAAAACCTCCATCACTTCGAAATACTTTGCCAAAGCTCCTTCAAATACCTTATCAAAAAGCTTTTCTTTGTTCCTGAAATAATAATGCAGCAATGCTTTATTTATTTTTGCTGTATCCGCAATATCCTGCATACGGGCACCATACAAGCCGTATTTCATAAACACTTCTTTGGCTGCATCCAGTATCTTTTCTTCGGTCGAAGTATCTTTTAACTGTTTCATTTAATCTTATAGTTTAACCATTTGGTTAAACGCAAAAGTAAAAACAATTTAAAGACCCGGAATATTTTTAAGGAATTTTGTGAAATTAAGTTTACAGGTAAGTAAGCTTGAAAATGAAATCAGTAAGTATTATTAATGATTTATTTTTGAAAACTAATGCAAAAGAAAAGGAAATCTAACCTTTTAGTCCTTCTTAACAAGAGTTAATGCAACAGAAGCGCGTCTTTCTTTCTCTTTAATAATAAGACCAAGTTCTCTTCCTGTCTGTCCTTTTACGGAAGTATTTTCCTGTGCTCTTCTGATAAGATAAGGCAATACTTCTTTCACCGGACCATAAGGAACGTATTTGGAAACGTTGTATCCCGCTTCAGCAAGATTATAGCTGATATGGTCGCTCATACCAAGCAATTGTGAAAAGTAAATATGTTTATTAATAGATTTGATATTCTTGTTTTTCATCATCTCCACTAATTCCAAAGATGATTGTTCGTTATGTGTTCCAGCACAAATTGCTATTCTGTCAATATGGTCAACGCAAAAAGCCAATGCTGCATTATAATCTTTGTCGGTATCAGCTTTAGTTTCATGTATGGGTGATGGATAACCTTTTTCAATCGCCCGTGCACGTTCCTTTTCCATATATGCACCCCTGACTAATTTGGCTCCCATATAATAATTCCCCTTTAATGATACATCAAAAGAATGCTTTAAATATGCTAGCCTGTCTTTCCTGTAAAGCTGATAAGTATTATAAACAATAGGTTTCTCCTTATTATATAATGCCATCATTTCATTGCTCAAATCGTCGATTGCATCCTGTATCCAGCTATGTTCAGCATCAATAAACATTGGAACATTTGCTTCGTAAGATGCCTTGCAGATAGAAGAAACTCTTCCTTTTACCCGTTCATACTCCTTTTTTTCCTCATCCGTTAGTGTTGCCTTCGCAGAAACCTTTTCCAACAACTCCATTCTTGCAAGACCGGTAACTTTAAATACACAGAAAGGAATATTTGTATCTCCTTTTGCTTTAGCAATATTAGCAAGTGTTTCGGCAGCACAATTATCTAAATCTTCTTCAGCTTCTTTACCTTCAACCGAGTAGTCAAGGATGGTTCCGATATTGAATCTGCTTAAATCATTCACTGTTTTATCACATTCTGCAATGTTTTCACCTCCGCAAAACTGTTTGAAAACAGTAGCTTTTATAATTCGTTTTATTGGTAAATTAAGTTTCAGTGCAAAGTCAGTCATTGCTTTTCCGAAACTCACCACCCAATTAAAAGAAATAAATTTGAAAAGCCAATATGAACGGACTAAATCTTTATCCGTTTTACCCGAAAATGAAACTTTTGTGTTATTAAATGAGAGCATTTTTATTGCGTTTATTGATACAAAGGTAAGAAAAATTGTTGTTTACTTTTTTTCAGGTAACTGATTGTAATCATGTACATTTTACTTCATTACTATATAATTGAGCAATATTATTGAAAAGGAAATTCTATTTTCTTACATTTGTTTTGTAATAGCAATTACCAATGGCAGAAATTAAAGCAGTAGATTATTCGATTTTTATATCCTCGGATATACATATCGATATAAATCAATTTCTGAAATCCAATAAAAAAAACTACTCCAAGGTATTTATACTTGTTGACGAAAACTCTCTACTTCATTGTTATCCGCCATTAGTGGAAAATATTGATGCTTTTAAAGATGCCGAGATTTTTGAAATTGAAAGCGGGGAAGAAAATAAAACCATTGAAGTCTGCATTCAATTATGGGGTGCTTTAAGCGAATATAAAGCGGATAGAAATGCCTTGTTTGTAAACTTAGGCGGTGGCGTGATAGGAGATTTAGGTGGATTTGTAGCTTCAACTTTCAAAAGAGGAATTGATTTTATTAACATACCTACTACTTTACTTGCACAAGTGGATGCTTCAATCGGAGGGAAAGTAGGTATTGATTTGAATAGCTTAAAGAATGAAATTGGTTTGTACAACAACCCTCTTGCTGTCTTTATTAATAGTGATTTTGTAAATACACTTCGAATTCGTCACAGAAAATCGGGACTGGCCGAGATAATAAAACATGCTTTGATTGCTGATAAAATGTATTGGCAGAAGTTACTTTCTTTGGATTTATTGGAAACGGATTTTCTGAAGGAGCTCATAATTACTTCATTAAATATCAAAAATAAAATTGTTTTAGACGACCCCAATGAAAAGAATATCCGTAAAACTTTGAATTTCGGGCATACTATCGGTCATGCATTAGAAACTTTTTCACTGGAGTCAAATAGCCCTCATGGTTTATTACATGGTGAGGCTGTAGCTATTGGTATGATTTGCGAATGTTACCTTTCATATAAATTATGTAAATTATCAAAGGATGAGCTAAAAGAAATTACCGAATTTATTTTGCGTAATTTCGAACCGGTTGTTATCGACAAAATGGATTCGCACCGACTAATTGAAATTATGAAACACGATAAGAAAAATGATAAGGGAGATTTTAATTTTTCATTATTATCATCAATAGGAACATGTGAAATAAATAAAAAAGTATCCCCTCAGTTAATTGTTGAGTCATTAAATTATTATTCAAAAGAAGTAAAACATTTTCAGATATGATGTATCGCGTTTCCCATCCTTCCAAAACTCTGAAAGGAGCTGTAACCTTATCTGCATCGAAGAGCGAGAGCAATCGTATCCTTATCATTCAGGCACTGTGCAAGGAACGTTTCGAAATTAAAAATCTGGCGACTGCCGAGGATACCGTTATTCTGAAAGAAATTTTAGATACTGTTTATTCCAAATTATTTCCTGAAGTTACCTTCGATGTTGGCGGTGCAGGTACAACCATGCGTTTCTTAACCGCTTATCTTTCTGTTAAACCCGGCATATTTACATTAACAGGAAATGACAGAATGAAAAAACGACCTATCGGAATTTTAGTGGATGCCCTTCGTCAATTGGGTGCTGACATTGAATATTTGGAGAAAGAAGGTTATGCTCCTCTGAAAATTACCGGTAAAACTTTAAAAGGCGGCGAAGTGGAAATTGACGGAAACGTAAGTAGTCAGTTTGTTTCCGCACTTTTATTAATTTCACCTGAACTTCATAATGGATTAACAATAAAATTCAAGGGAGAAGTAACATCACGTCCATATATTGATATGACGTTGAAGATGATGCAGGAATTCAGAGTTTATGGGATTTGGCAGGTCAATTCCATTTCTGTAAGTCAACAGAATTATCATAAGAAATCGGATTTAGGATATACGTATGAAGTGGAAGGAGATTGGAGTTCGGCATCGTATTGGTATGGAATAGCTGCATTATCCAATGAAGTGGATTTTACAATAAAAGGCTTAAAACATCCGAGTTTGCAGGGTGATGCCGTGGTTGCAAATCTTTTTTCTTGCTTCGGAATAAAAACTGATTATGCAAATGATGGTGTACATATATCTAAATTCAAACTACATCCGGAACATCTAGGATTCGACTTTTGTGATTGTCCCGACTTAGCTCAAACAATTGCTGTTGTTGCAAGTGCGCTAAACATTACAGCATACTTTTTTGGTTTGCATACCCTTAAGATAAAAGAAACCGACAGACTTACAGCATTGAAAAATGAACTCTGCAAATTAGGAGTAGACGTTGAAATAGTGCATGATGAACGGATTAAAATTTCACCTCCTGCAACTATACTTCAACCAAAATATATTGCTACTTACGATGATCATCGTATGGCAATGGCTTTTGCCGCATTAGCCATGAAGTTTGACTATATCACTATTGAAAACCCTGATGTGGTAATAAAATCATACCGAAACTACTGGGATGATTTAAAACAACTCGGCTTTACAATAGAATTGGGTGCTGAAACATCTAACGTTTAATTCTATTAAAGCAGTATTAACTTTCCTGCAATAAATTTTCCAACTTTAAAGTATTTTCTATCTTTGAACAATCTTTAAACTATAAAAACTATGCACATTAACTTTATTATTGTATTCGTTGCAGCACTTGTGCCGACGATTATGGGGTTTATCTGGTATAATCCGAAAGTACTTGGCACTGCCTGGATGAAGGCTGCCAATTTGAACCAGGACAAAATGAAAAGCGGGAATATGTTGTTAATATTCGGCTTGAGTTTATTTTTCAGTTTTTTATTATCATTCGAAATGCAGTTTTTGGTAATTCATCAAGCGGGTGCTTACTCCATGATGTTTCATTACATCACGCCGGGACAGGCTAATTACAGCACCGATGCCGTGAATTATGTAAACGACATGATGGCAAAGTATGGCAACGAATTCCGTACTTTTAAACATGGCGAATTGCATGGCACAATTGCAGGCTTTTTTATTGCTCTGCCAATTATTGCTACCGGTGCTATGTTCGAAGGTAAAGGATTCAAATATGCAGCTATTAATGCCGGATATTGGATTATCACTTTAGGATTAATGGGTGGTTTAATCTGTGCATTTCCTTAGTAACTCTTAACAGTTTTCAACAAAAAAGCTCCGTATTTCTACGGAGCTTTTTTTATTTGGTTACTTGCCAACAATGAGGCATTTTTAGTCAATTTTGGCTTCACGGTAGTTTTCTACCTCCACTATTAGTGCCGATATTATTGAAAACCTTGTTTCCTTAACCTCAAAACCGAGGTTTTATAACGGCACGCTGTACTTTTGCAAACAAACACTGTTTTCTTCTAATGGCACACTGCTTTGTTGTAAGTGCACACTGATTTGTTGTAAATGTACATTGCAATCTTCTAAATGTACACTGCATTTTTGTAAAAGTACAGTGCACCGTTGCAAAATGTTACTTTTTGGCTTTTTCGAGTCTTCAAACTGAAGAATACCTGTTCCATTTTCTTGATTTCTGACCTTTTTTGATGCATTAAAGTTTCTCTTATATTTTGCATGTCCTCAAATGCTTATTAAATATTTCAATTTGTTATAAGTCAGCTATCCTTTTATATTGTTGTCTTTATATATAAGTTATATTAACCATTTGACTTAACTAAAAACAAAGTGAAAAAGTCCTCAATAAAATCGGGACCTTTTTATTTACTCTATTTCTGATTCCGATTGAATATTTTATTGAATCTTTGCATTGCAATTGCTAAATGATGTCAACTAAATTAACATTCTCTACCTCACATCAACTTATAGTATTGATGTTGTTGGCAATCGGCTTAAACATAAACACCCTATTTAACGACTACGCACTAGATGATTGTGTAGTATTAACCCAAAATAGTATAGTAAAGCAAGGTTTAAAAGGCTTCCAAAAATTGTTCACTACAGATTATGTATATGGCTACTCCTCCCAATCAAATATATTATCCGGCGCCCGTTACCGCCCGTTATCATTGCTGCTGTTTGCCGTTGAGTATCAAATTTTCGGAGCTAATCCCTTTATCAGTCACCTTATTTCTGCTTTATTATTTGCATTACTGATACTTCTGCTATATAAATTATTAACTGAATTTATTTTCAAAGAGCAGCAAAGCTATCTTACATTTATCACCTGTATGCTTTTTGCAGTGCATCCTATACATACCGAAGTAATAGCAAACGTAAAAAGCAGGGACGAAATAATAACATTCATATTCATTATTATTTCGATGATGGCAATTATAAATACGTATGTAACAGACAATGGAAGACACTCATATTAAGTCTTTTTTGTTTCTTCCTTGCTTTATTAACCAAAGAAACAGCCATTACTTTTATAGGAATAGTTCCGTTGATACTTTATTTCTTCGTTAATAATTCTATCAAACAATCATTGCTTTCAGCTATTCCATTCGTACTTGTATTTGCTGTCTATCTGTTATTACGTTTAATTATTGTAGGTTTCGAAAAGTATCCGGTAACTGATGTTGCCAATTCGCCGTATCTATATGCCACTGCTTCCGAAGCGTTTGCTACAAAGGTTTTTGTTCTGTTCAAATACTTATGGCTACTCATACTTCCGCATTCTCTCACTACCGATTATGGTTATAATCAACTGCCTTATGTTAGCCTTAATTCCATTCAATTTATACTTTCATTACTACTGATTTCGGTATTGATTATTTATTCCATATTCACATTCCACAAGCGTTCATTAATCTCGTTTTGTATTCTTTATTTTTTAATAAGCATATCATTAGGCACCAATTTAATCTTTGATTTGGGAGCTCCTTTAGCCGAGCGGATGCTGTTTCAACCATCGCTGGCATTTTGCATCGCCATCGCTTTTCTTATTCTGAAAGTAGAGAAAAAGTCATCAATAATCATATATGGCTTGCTACTATCGATAGTACTCTTATTCTCTATAAAAACAATTTCACGTAACGCCGATTGGAAAAATAATGAAACCATTATCCTTGGTGACGTGGCTACTTCACCTAATTGTTCGAGGTTAAATTTATACGCCTGTGAGCGATATATTATAAAAGCAAACAACGAACAAGAAGCGAATTTGAAAACTGAATATCTGAATAAAGCAATTGAATATGGCGAGAAATCATTGAAAATACATCCTAAGTTTGCTTATATTTATCAGCGACTTGGTTTCGCCTATTTCCATCAGCTAAATTATTTGAAAGCTGCCGAACTATGGCTTCATGCAACAGATCTTGAACCGGATAATAAGGAAACAAAACAATGCCTGTACAATCTCAGCAATGAATTTTGCAAGCAGGGAAACATTTATTCCGATCAAAATAAAACCAATGAAGCAATAAAACAATATTTAGAAGCAACCGAATTAAATGGTGAAAACATTCAGGCTTGGTATAATCTCGGAGGTAATTATTTAATAAATAAAGACACTGTAAATGCAGATAAAGCATGGGAAAAGGTCAAACAATTAGACGCTGGTTGCCTTATAAAAAAAGAAGACTTTAATCATAATTAAACTCTTGCAACTCATTTACCTTTGTTGGCAATTATGAATAGTTATAATCTCCTGAGATCTCCAAAACATCAATTAATCATTTTGATGTTTCTTGCATTTGGGTTGAATTTCAATACCCTTTTTAGTGATTATGCGGTAGACGATGTGATTGTGATGACGCATAATAAATATGTAGAGAAAGGAGTAAGCGGCATTCCAGAAATTCTCACTACTGATCTTTTCTCCGGCTATAAAGAAGGAGGGCCTGTATTATCAGAGAAAAGATACCGACCACTTTCACAGATAACTTTTGCTCTCGAGTACCAATTATTTGGATTTAATCCCATAGTAAGCCATTTATTGAATGTGCTGATTTTTATGTTACTCATATTTTTTCTTTACAAAGTCCTTTCAAAATTATTTTCACTGAATCAACAAATGCATCTAACCTTTGTTACGTGCCTTATTTTTATTGTACACCCGATACATACAGAGGTAATTGGAAATATTAAAAGTAGAGATGAACTCATAACATTTTTATTCCTGATTTTATCGCTTTTATATGTAATAAAGTACATCGAAATAAAGTCGGTAACAAAGTTGATTATTTCAAGTGTATTTTTCCTATTGGCTCTGCTTGCACGCGAAAGTGCAGTAACATATATAGCCGTGGTTCCTCTTGTTTTGTATTTTTTTTACGAAAAACAAATAAAAAAAGCTTTTTGGTTTACACTTCCCTTATTAGTTATTCTAATAGTTTATCTTTCGTTAAGGTTTATAATAGTTGGTTCAGCTCAGGCAATAACCAAAATAGATATTCTTAATTCACCCTTCTTATATGCCACACCAACACAGGCATTCGCTACAAAAATATCTATTATAGCAAAGTATTTACAGATATTGATATTGCCATATCCATTATCAAGTGATTATGGATTCAATCAAATACCATATTTAAATATAACCTCGATTCCTTTTATTATCTCTTTACTATTAATTCTGAGTTTACTTGGTGTCGCATTATTTTATTTCAAAAAGAAATCAGTAATATCATTTAGCATCCTCTACTTTTTCGTTACTATATTATTGGTAAGTAATCTAATTGTTGATATTGGTACACCTTTCTCCGAACGTCTCTTATTTCAACCTTCATTGGCATTTTGTATTCTAATAGCCGTCCTATATATTAATATGAAACAGAAGTTTAAAGTGCCAGCGAATATTGGGTTAACTGTGATTCTTCTTTTATTTGCCATACAAACGTATAGTAGAAACCAGGATTGGAAAAACAATGATACCCTTTATTCTGCTGACATTATTTCAACCCCAAACAGTTTGCGTATAAATCTTTATTTAACAGAAAGTTATTTAGCAAAAGCAAATACAGAGAAAATTTTGGAAAAGAGAGTTAGTTATTTTAAACAAACAATAAAATATGCAAAGCAGTCACTAAAAATAGCTCCCAAACATTTAGATGCGAATAAATATCTAATTGATGCATATAGCGGATTACTTTGCTGTTATCCTTTTATTGATTTGTTTTTTAACGATGTAAATTTTAATTCGGCTAGTACTGAATCTAAAGAGATTATTGAAAATATTAGCAGTTCGTTTTACAAGCAGGGAAATGGTTTATTTGAACAGCGAAAGTTAGATGAAGCTATTTTTTGCTATAAAAAAGCTATAGAGTTGAATCCTAAAAATGTGGAAGTTTGGTATAATTTAGGTGGTACCTATTTAAGTAAGAAAGACACAAGAAACGCAAGAATAGCTTGGGATAGTGTGAAGTCAATGAGCCCAAATCATCCTTTACATGAAGATGACTTTTAATAAGATAATTTATTGATAACAATGTCTAAACGTAATTTTATATTCACCAAAAAACATCAGCTAATAATACTGCTATTGCTTGCTTTTGGATTGAATATTAATACACTTTTTAATCAATATGCGGTTGATGATGCCATTGTACTAACAAATAACAAATTTGTTGAGAAAGGAATAAAAGGAATCCCTGAAATCGTTACACAGGAATATTTTAAAGGGATTGGTACATTAAAAGGGAATGAACTATCTGGTGGTCGCTATCGCCCTTTAGCACTAATCTTATTTGCATTAGAACATCAATTCTTTGGAACAGATCCAATGATAAGCCATTTAATAAATGTTCTTTTATTTGTTCTGCTGATTGCCCTACTTTATCAACTTTTACATGATCAACTTTTTAAAGAACGGAATGTTAACTTGGCATTTATAACTAGTCTGCTCTTTGCAGCACACCCTATACATACCGAAGTAATAGCAAACGTAAAAAGCCGCGACGAGCTAATAGCTTTTATACTACTGTTGATTTCCCTTATTAATCTTATAAAAACTTCTGAAAACCCATCTAAAGGGAAAATGTTTACAGGACTAATCTTCTTTTTTCTTGCACTAATCACCAAAGAAAGTTCCGCTGAATTTATTGCAATCTTTCCTCTTGTTTTATTTTTCTTTTATAAGCAGTCCATCAGAAAATCTATTTTGTTTTCCATTCCGTTACTGGGTATTTTTATTTGTTATGCAGCCATTCGCTTTGCAGTAATTGGCTTTCATTCGTCCTCGTCCAATTTTATTCTTAATGCTCCTTTTTTATACGCTACATCTTCGCAGGCGTTTGCCACCAAGGTTTTTATATTGTTTAAATATATCTGGCTATTAATTATTCCACATCCCTTATCCTCCGATTATTCATACAACCAAATTCCTTATGTTGATATAAATTCTTTTCAGTTTTTTTTCTCTTTATTGTTATTAATGAGTTTAGCTGCTTATTCCATTTTTACTTTCAAATCCAAATCTCTTTTCTCCTTTTGTATTTTATTCTTCCTAATTAATATTTTTCTAGTGTCTAACTTTGTTGTGAGTATTGGTGCACCCTTAGCCGAACGTCTTTTATTTCAGCCTTCATTGGCTTATTGTATTGCAATTGCTTCCATATATCTTATAGCAATTAAAAAATATAAAGTAATGTCAAATCTTGTTTTACTCGTCGCATTAATTTTGTTTTCGGCAAAAACAATTTCAAGAAATGCTGAGTGGAAAAATAACGATACGCTTTATTTTGCTGATGTTATTACTTCGCCAAACAGCCTACGCACAAATATGTACATCGCTGAAAGTTATCTCAACAAAGCAACTTCTGAAAACAACATAGACTTGAAAAAGGAGTACTTTACTAAATCGATTTATTACGGCGAGCATGCAATTACTATTTATGCAAATGATCAATCTCTTTATTTGCATTTAGGTTCTGCATATTTCGGATTGAATAATTATTTTAAATCAGCCGATCTATGGCAACAAGCATACAAAATTGACACTATGGAACAGGAAGCCAAAAAAGCAACTAATTTTATCAGTTCGTTTTTATGGAAAGAAGGGAACATATACTTTGAAAAGAATAATATAGATAATGCAATAATGTATTACAAAAAATCGACAGAATTAAATCCATATAATGTTGAAGCCTGGTATAGCCTGTGGGGAAATTATTATCTGAAAAAGGATTCAGCAAATGCTACTTTTGCTTGGAAAAAGGTAAAGGCATTAAATCCGAATCATATATTTAATATCATGGAATTTATAAACGACTAACAATTATTTAATAAGAATTACTTATAATATGAACACGGATAAATTCAATTTCAAACCGACATATCAGTTGACTATCCTCTTGCTCCTCGCATTAGGATTGAACTTTAATACGTTATTCAGTGTTTATACACTTGACGACAGTGTAGTAATGACATCCAATGCACTTGTTGAAAAAGGTATAAAAGGAATACCGGAGATATTTACCTCCAACCTTATTAATGAATCCAAAGGTCCGCACGCAAATTTAACTCAGGTTCGATACCGTCCATTTTCAACAGCAACATTTGCTGTCGAGTATCAATTCTTTGGAAAGAACCCGATGGTAAGCCATTCAATAAATGTTCTGGTTTTTATGTTGCTGATTACTCTGCTTTACTCTGTACTACAGAAATCTGTATTTCAAGAACAACATAAATTTCTGGCTTTCCTCACCTGCCTTATTTACGTAGTCCACCCTATACATACCGAAGTAATTGCAAATGTAAAAAGTAGAGATGAGCTTATAACGTATCTATTTCTGATTATTACGTTGATTAATTTTATTAGCTACTATAACAATCGTACTATAATAAAACTAATCATTGCATTAGTCTGTTTTTTCCTTGCTCTTCTAACTCGCGAAAGTGCTATAACATTTATAGCGGTGGTGCCTCTTATTATGTATTATTTCTTTAACCGTTCCATAAAACAATCATTATTTTATGCCATTCCAATGATGATTGCTGCAGCAATCTTTCTTGTAATACGCTATTTGGTAACCAAAGATAATCATGAAACAGCACCATTGTTAGTGCTTAATTCCCCATTTTTATATGCTTCCGCCACTGAAGCATTTGCTACAAAAACATTTATACTTATTAAATATATAGGTTTATTATTTTTTCCTCATCCTTTATCCTGGGACTACGGATTTAATCAGATTCCATACATTAAATTATCCTCTGCTCAATTTATATTCTCTTTTATAGTTCTGATTTCCTTACTAGCATATTCCTTATACACTTTCAAACAAAAAACATTGTTCTCTTTTTGTATTCTTTATTTTTTTGTTACCATTTCATTGGTTAGTAATTATCTTGTTGATATAGGAACTCCATTGTCCGAACGCTTTTTGTTTCAACCATCGCTGTCTTATTGTATAGTTCTTGCTTCTTTTTATTTTAAAATAGAAAGGTTACCCAAGGATCTTATCAATGGAATCCTGATTACTATTTTAGTATTGTTATCTACTAAAACAGTTTTAAGAAACAGAGTTTGGGAGAACAATGAAACACTTGATCTCACAGATGTTGATTCGGCACCGAATAGCGAGAGAACAAATCAATATGCAACAGAACTTTATATTTTAAAGGCAAATAAAGAATCGAATATTGGTTTGAAAAAGGAATACTATAATAAAGCAATTTATTATGGGAAACGTTGTTTGCAAATATATCCAAACAATCCCGTTACAATAATGGAAGTAGGTTCAGCATATTATGGTCTGAAAGAGTATGATAAAACAGCTGAGCTATGGATGAAAACGTATAAACTAATTCCTAACGACCCACAAGCTAAATATTATGTAGAACTTTTAAGTAATATTTTCAATAAGGAGGGAAATGGAGCTAATAATAAGGGAAACATTGATGAAGCCATCAGATGTTATAAAAAAGCAACTGAATTAAATTATGATAATGTGGAAGCGTGGTATAATCTTGGTGGAAATTATTATCTAAAAAAGGATTCAATAAATGCAGATATGGCTTGGGGAATAGTTAAAAAATTAAGACCTAACCACGAGTTTAGTATGGACGACTTTACTAAATAATATTATCACTAACTAATGACATTTCCAATGAAATTCCAAAGGTTAATACTTACGAAAAAACGTCAATTAATCATTCTAGTATTTATTGCTCTTGGTTTAAACATAAACACCATATTCAATCAGTATGCAGTAGATGATGAAGAGGTACTCACCAAGAATTTGATTGTTGCAAAGGGGATAAGCGGTATACCAAAGATTCTTACTACTGACCTATTATATGGAAGTCCGGATGCCGACAATTCACTATCTCAGGCACGATACCGACCTTTAACTTTAGCTATTTTTGCGCTAGAATATGAGTTCTTTGGAGCAAATCCTTTCGTTAGCCATTTGATAAATATTTTATTATTTGCTTTATTAATAACGCTTCTTTTTAATTTATTACAAATCATCTTTCGTGAACAGAATCGATATTTGGCGTTTCTTACTTGTCTGATTTTTGCAGTACACCCGATACATACAGAAGTTATCGCTAATGTAAAAAGTCGTGACGAAATTATTACATTTATTCTACTTATTATTTCGTTATTTTACATCATCAAATATTCTGAAAAGCGTTCCTATACTTCACTTATTATCGGGTTAATATGTTTCTTTTTGGCATTACTTACTCGCGAAAGTGCTATAACGTTTATAGCCATTGTACCTCTCGTTTTAGTCTATTTCTTTAATAATTCCATAAAAAAGTCATTATTGCTTTCTCTACCATTTATTGGAGTTTTTATTAGTTATCTAATGCTAAGGATTATGATAATCGGACTTAATCATCCTACTTCAAGTAGCATAATGGATAGTCCGT
>CAIRRW010000113.1 GCA_903881065.1 uncultured Bacteroidota bacterium | reverse complement strand
CAGAAATCTACGAACAAATTTACACAGAACCCTATTAAGAGACCAAAGAAAATTGACGAACAGTTATATTTAGTAGAGCTAAATCTGAAAGAACTATGGAAAGAAGAAATGTTTTAATTTCACAATTCCAAAGAGTGCAAAAAAAACAAATGCTGAAAAAAGCAGAATCTTATAGCTCCCACTGAAAAATTTCTTGTTACCTACTTTATCTTTGCTGTAAGCCCAAATTATAGCAATAATAAAAGTAACAGCGAAAATTATTGCGAATGTAATCTGACCTTTTGAAAACATTTTTCTAAGTATTTGTTTAATTATTCTGAATGTAAAATTACAATAAATACTATCTGTAAATATAAATATTTATTCATTGGCTGTAATTGTTAATTTTACTGCGTTTAATATTGTTATATGCCTAAAGTTAAAATCTATTTTACCTTATGTTTTATTTGCCTAAATGGTATCATCCATGCAAATAAAATTTCTAAAGCATTTGATGCACTGAAGATTTACAATTACTTTGAAGCTAAACAACTCTTTGAAAAGTCGTTAAAGAAGGAACCTGCATGTGCCTCCTATGGATTAAGTATAATTTATTATCGAAACGATAACCCATTTTTTAATATTGATAGTGCTTTCAAATACATTATTAAGTCTGAAGATGCATTTAGTAAATTAGACATTGCCACTATAGCCAAATATAAATTGTTTAATGTTACTGGTAAATCTATCGACTCTTTGAAACAACTTATCCATAGCAAAGCATTTGAAATATATAAAGGCAAAAATAAAATTGAAACACTAAATTCATTTATTGAAAAATATACAACCGCTCCTCAATCTGTTAAAGCCACAGAACTGAGAGATAGTATGGTGTTCGAACAAATAAAAAAAGACGATACCTATCCTGCGTACAAAACCTTTATCGAAAAATATCCATCTGCAAAACAGCTTAAGGAAGCTAAGGAAAGATACGAAGCGACATTATTTCAAACTTCTACTCAAAATAATACTATTGAAGAATTTATTGTATTCATTTCAAACTACCCTTCCAGCCCATATCTGGATGAAGCGCAAAATGCAATTTACGCCTTATCTACCTCTCGTGGAACGATTGAAGAGTATCATAACTTTATAAAAAAATATCCTACAAATATAAATGTAGAAACTGCCTGGCACAATATATACAGCATATACACAGCTGACTATAAAACAACTTCTTTATTGCAATTTAAAAAGGATTTCCCTGATTATCCTTTTTCTGAAATTATTAATAAAGATATTGAATTATCACAAAAACAATTGTTTGTTGCCCGAGAAAACGGTAAATGGGGATTTGTTGATTCCACCGGACATACAGCCATTCCTTTTATTTATGAATGGGTTGAAGATTTCTCCGAAGGGTTAGCAGAATGTGGTTTGAATGGCAAAACAGGCTTTATAAATAAAGCAGGCAAATTGGCTATTCCGTTTATATATGAGGAAGTAGAAGCATTTAATCACGGTGTTTCCATTGTTAAACAGAATACTAAATATGGTATTATAAATAAATCTGGGAAACTGGTTGTGCCGTTTCAGTATGATGAAATTGCAGCTTTCCGTGAAGGAATGGCTGTAGTTGCCATTGCTGATAAATCAGGTTATATGGATGAATCATTGAATTTGGTAATTCCTATCAGTTATTCAAAAGCCGGTGATTTCTCCGAAGGACTTGCTTCCATTGAAATTGGTGGGCAAAAGGGATTCATTAATAAATCCGGAACAATTGTAATTCCATGTAAATATGACTGGGTTGATAATTTTAAGAATGGTATTGCTATTGTAAAATCATTAAAAAAACTTGGTATAATTAACTCAAAAGGTGAAACTGTTTTGTCTTGTGAATATGATTTCCTTGGTGAACTTTCGGAAGGAATGAGGATGGTTGTTATTGATAATAAGTATGGATTTGTAAACGATAAAGGTGAATTAATTATTCCAATTGAATATGATTATAAAGGCACATTGATGGCATTTAAAAATGGCTGTGCTGTCGCTGAAAAGAATAAAAAGCAGGGATTGATTGATATTAAAGGGAAATATATTACAACCAAAGATTTTGAAAAGATAGAGCCTTTCAGTCAAGGGCTGGCTGCTGCATTGCGAAAAGGGAAATGGGGATATATTGATACTAAAATGAAATTACATATTCATTATACGTTTCAATCTGCCGGGGCATTTATTAATGGGACGGCTAAAGCAAAAAAGAACGATAAGTTTGGGTTCATTGATAAAAATGGCAAGGCTGTTATTAGCTTTTTATATGACGAGGCTGAGAACTTTAAAGACGGTATTTCAGTGGTAACTATTGATGACAAATTAGGGCTGATTGATACTAACGGAAACACGATTATTCCTTGCGAATGGGACACGATAACAAACGTTTCCGATTCGGTTATTAAAGTGGACAAGAATAAAAAGATTGGATATTTTAATAGTAAAGAACTAAAATATATCTGGAAAGAAGAAGGGTTTTAGATATAAGACTATATCTTTAATTTTTGCCCTAAATGTAAAACTGAGTTTGTTTTTAATCCGTTCTTTTGGCAAAGAACAGTTACTGAAGTGCCATATCTGCGGGCGATATTGAACAACGAATCTCCTTGTTTTACTACATATACATTACCTGCCAGCAATTTGCCAGCATTTGCAACAGGAGCATTTACTTTTGAATTGTTGTTTTTAGCTACTCCTTTATAATTAGTTTTAGCAGCATAGCTAAATGTTTTCTTGCTCAATAATAATGTGTCAGAGATTAATTTATTATTGTCGAAAGAAATAATGTCGGCCGGATTTATTGGCTGACCTAAATAACGTACTTCAAAGTGAAGATGACTGCCATGCGACCAACCTGTATTACCACCTAAGCCAATAATATCTCCTGCTGATACTTCCTGACCCACCTCAACATTCAATTTTGAAAGATGTGCATAATATGTTTCCAATCCATTGCTGTGGCGTATTACTACCACATTTCCATAACTTTTACTGCGCTTTGCAATTCTAACTTTACCATCAAAGGCAGCGCTTACGGCATCACCAGTTTGTAAATGAAGATCCATACCATAATGAAAATACCTGCGGCAACGACCAAAAGAACAATTAATTTTACCTACCACCGGAGGAACGTATCCGCAGCTGTTTTTATCGTTTAATAAGATAGTTTTTATGCTGTCTTTTAACGACTCTACTTTAAATTTGGTGTAATGAATATTCTCGGTATCAAATTCACCATAGATATCAGATGATGCTGAATATTCGGAAGTTTCGTTATCTGAAAACGTTAATAATGCTTCTTTATTGAAATTATCAGGAACGGTATCTGTAGGATCTGGACTTACTGAGGCGAATACAAAAGTATTAAATTCTGCCTTGGCAAACGCCACTTGCAGAAATGAAAAAAGAAGAATAAAAGAAAAGGTCTTTTTCATTGTTAAATTTAATACAACTATTACTATCTGAGTCCATCTTAATTTTTTAAGATGTGCAAATATGGAAAAAAAATCGATATGTGCAAGCGTTAATTTATGTTAACCATGTTAATATCGACTAACTGAAGAATTTCATCAATTTATATTTATTTTTAGGGGTTATCAACTTGCAATAGCATATCTTCGCCTCGGATTCATCCAAAGACTTTAGTAATAATAGAAGTAAAAACTCTATAAAATCCACATCCTTAAATTTATCTGACGACAATTTAAAGACTAAAGGGAAAACTTTTCCGAACATTTAAAAGTAAAAGTAACGTTCATTGAAGTAAAATTCATTCTCCTGAAAGGATGAATAAAACTCTTAAAAGGTAAAAAAACACATCTTAGTAGTTTACCTGAAAATCTGTTAAGATGGACTGGTAATCTTAACAGATTTAATGGAAATCTTTTAAGATTGATGAGCAATCTTAACAGATGGATTATAAATCTTAACAGATTTTTGAGCAATCTTAACAGATCTCCAAAAAGGACTTTTTAAAGTTTAAAATGTAAATTTAATGCAGTAGTAATAAGTAAAATAATCAATTAATAATTAAACAATTAAAGTTTAGAAATCATGTTAAAATTAAATGTTAAAATAGTGTTTTATCACTTCTTTTTTATGGCATTTGTTGATTACATTGTTACTAATCAGGCACCATTACAAATTTTAGACAGTCAGGTCTTAGCGTAGTAGAAGGATAAATTATAAACAAAAAATCCTGCCCTTTTTAAGAGCAGGATTTTTTTTTGACTTATTATTAGTAATTACTAACCTTCTTTATGAGCCGATTTTTTACCGTTGTAGTTAAATACTCTGGAAATATTAAATCCGAATTTATAACCTCCTTTAGCCCAGCTATCAGTTGTGTTTGGTATAAAGTTGTTTTCAACAATACCGGTAGCATTGGTAAATGTCATGTGGAATACATGTCCGCCAGTTTCAATTTCTAACCCTACTGCAAGTGGCATATAATATGGATTAGCAGTGTTATTAGTTCTGTATTTCGAGAAAGTATAGAAATAATCGCAAATGAAAGCGATACGTTTTGTAAACTTAAATCGGAAACCACCACCTATCGAAAGTAAATCATTTGTTTCGGCAGCATCATTATCAGCATTTATTGTACCTACAACAAAGTTGCGGTGACAATAAGTTGGCAACAATTCGATAGAAAATCTAGAACCGAATCTACGAGCCAACACTAATTGAGCAACATAAGTAATGCGGTGCAAATCGTTTTGTTTAAACGTACTGTCGCCAGGTGTCACTCCACTATAGAAAACCCCTGGAGCTTGTGGATTATAACTCATATCACCATAAAATGCCAATGAAAATGGCACATGGTTATCTGTTGTTTGAGTAAGAATACGATATTTTACGTATCCATCAAGCAATTCTGATGCTTTACTACGACCAAATCCAACAGTTAAATCTCTGGTAATACCAAAATCAAAACCTAACCGAATATCCGATATATTATCCAAGCCATAAAGTGTATGTACGCCACCGTTACTTGCTACACCAATATTACCAAAGCGGTGAGTAATATTGAAAGCCCATGTTCCTGCTCTAACCGTTTCAGTAGTTTGTGCATTAATAATCTTTGCTTCCTTGAAAGTAGTCATTACTCTTTCATGCGTTTTTTTGTCGTTGCTATTATCAAGCATCGACAACATATCATCTTGTGCAAATACATTTGATCCAACAACTACAGATGTAGCAAGGACAATTATTTTTTTTGAAATCATACTCTTATTAATTCTTTTTAAATGGTTCTAAAACAGCGTTCAATTTACAATCCACATCTTCAGCAATTGTTGTAACATAAAGACTAGGTACTTTAATAGCATAATCAGCAATGTGAATTCTAAATTTTGAAGCCATTGTAATTTCAGTACCTTTTACGGTAATAGTACCATCAAGTGTTACTTCCTTTTTCACACCGTGCATATCTATTATTCCTGTAACCGTTGCTTTGTTCTCACCATCTTTGGTATAATCAATTTTCTCGTTTACTTTTCCTTTGAAAATACAGTTAGGAAATTTTTCACTCTCCACATAATTTTCGTTGAAATGTTCCTGCATAAATGCGTCAGGAAAAACAAAAGCTGTCATTACAATTTTCATTTGCAAATCGCCGGTAGCTGTATTTAATAAAGGCTTAGCCGCTTTATTGGTGGCATCTATATCTTTCATAGATGTTTTAGAAAAGAAATTAATCTCACAACTTTTTGCCATGTATATCTGCGCAAACATTGAAGAACTTAATATGGTTGTAGCAACCAATAACACGATTTTTTTCATATAATTTATTTTTAAAAGGTTTCTATGTTTAGTGAATAGGCAATAATGATGCCCAAAATAATTAGTTATTTAATGCTCCCTGTGTAAGCCAGCAATTAAGTTTGCTTAAATCAGAAGCAGCAAGAGGTCCTGTTTGTGGCATTATGTTTCCAACTCCATTGATTCTAGCCTTTACATTGGTAGCATCTCCTTGCAATACTGAAACTATGATTAATTGGCTTGTTGTACTATGCGCCCCGTGGCATGAAGGTGCCCCGCAATTTGTTTGAATAATGTTTTTAACTGTTGGGTTATAATGAACGGTTGAATCACAAGTGGCCGCAGAACTAGCTGAAGTTGGCACTTCATATTTTTCAAAAGTACATGAATTAATTAAGATTGCAGCTAAAACTAGTACAGAAACAAATAGCAATGTTTTTCTCATTTTTTTATTTTTTGATTTAATAATTGATGAATTTTTTCAGTCGGCGAAACTAGTAATAAAATCAGATGCGGGTTACTGATTATTATCATTTATTTATTTATTTCGATAAATCCTTAATTATTGCAGTTTTTTATATTTGTTACTTTTCCTTTCTCATTCCAGAATGTCCATACCCCAAATTCCTTATCATTAGTATAAAATCCTTCGTATCTTTTTTGATCATTTGAGTACCAAGTAGTTGTTTTTCCATTCTTTTTCCCATCAGCAAAGGTAGTTTCACTCCAAGGAGAACCGTTATCATAAAAACTTTTCCATAGCCCATCACGTTTCCCGTCTTTCATCATTCCCTGCATCTTTATTACTCCGTTAGCGTATCTCTCAATACTTTCTCCATTTTGTATTACTTGTTTAGTAGGTATTGAAGACGTAGTAAATACGCTATCTTTCTTCACAGAACTCTTAGTTGTTGAATTATTACATGAGAACAATACAATCGTACTAAAGAAAAATAAAGCTAATTGTCTCATATTAATTTTTTCTTTCTGTAGTATATTTCACTAATCCTATCAAAGAGTTTTTAGCATCACTGTCAGGAAAAGAAGAAATGATATCCAATGCCTTATTTTTATATTCATTCATCTTTTGCTCTGCATATTGTATGCCACCGCTTTTAACAACAAAATCAATAACCTCATTTACTTTTTTCGGATTGTTATTATTGTTTTTCACAATATAAATGATTTTCCGTTTGTCAAAATAAGAAGCATTATTCAATGCATAAATTAAAGGCAAAGTCATTTTCTTTTCCTTGATATCTATACCTGTTGGTTTCCCAATATTGGTGCCATCCCCATAATCAAATAAATCATCTTTAATCTGAAATGCCATACCTACAGCTTCTCCAAAGGCTCTCATCTTTTCTATTACCTCAGCATCATTACTCACTGAAGCTGCTCCGCAGGAACAACAGGAAGCTACAAGAGAAGCAGTTTTCTTCATGATAATTTCATAATAAACAGTTTCATCTATATCAAGTTTCCTTGCTTTTTCTATTTGAAGAAGTTCTCCTTCACTCATTTCGCGTACGGCATTGGAAACTATTCCAAGCAAATGAAAATCTTTGTTATCAATAGAAAGTAATAATCCTCTCGACAAAAGAAAATCACCAACCAATACAGCAATTTTATTTTTCCATAATGCATTTACCGAGAAAAATCCTCTTCGTTCGTTGCTGTCATCCACCACATCATCGTGCACCAGGGTAGCAGTATGTAATAATTCAATCAAAGCAGCTGCACGGTAGGAGGAGTCATTCATTTCGCCGCATACTTTAGCAGACAGAAACACAAACATCGGGCGCAATTGTTTGCCTTTGCGTTTGATTATATAGTTCGTTATTTTGTCAAGTAGCGGAACCGTACTTTTCATCGAAGATTTAAACTTCAATTCAAATTCCTGCATTTCTTTTTCTATAGGTGCTTTTATTTCGGGTACTGTCATAAATAATAATTTATTCTGCCTTCTTCTTTAAAATAATTGTCAGCAATAAAATAAAACCGACAAAAAAGAAAGCCGGTCCCGAATATATTCCTCTGAATAAATCGGGCCAATGCATGAGTTTAAATGAATACCCAACAATGGTAAGCAAACATCCAAAAATAATAAATATGATTGAAGTAACTTTTACTTTCATTGAGTTATTTTCATTTTTCGTTTTTCAAATCCTTCCTTATTCTTATTCGCAAGCTGTCCGCAGGCAGCATCTATATCCTTGCCCCGGCTTCTTCTCACGTTTACAATAATGTTTTTGCTTTCCAGACATTTTGCAAAAGCATCGAGTCTTGCAGTTGTTGTCTGTTGAAATTCGCCGTTATCAATCGGATTATATTCTATAATATTTACTTTGCACGGAATGTGTTTACAGAATTTTGCCAAATCCCGGGCATCTTCAATACTGTCATTGAAGTCTTTAAATGCAATGTATTCATACGTTACACGTGTTCCTGTTTTCTCGTAAAAATATTTCAAAGCTTCTGCCAAAGCTTCCAGCGAATTGCTTTCGTTTATCGGCATTATATGATTCCTTTTTTCATCATTCGCAGCGTGTAAAGATAAAGCAAGATTAAATTTAACACCATCGTCACCTAATTTCTTAATCATCTTCGAAACGCCGGCTGTGCTTATCGTTATCCGTTGAGGCGACATATTTAATCCTTCCGGAGAAGTAATTTTTTCAACCGAATCCAATACATTTTTATAGTTGAGCAATGGTTCACCCATTCCCATATATACAATGTTTGTAAGGGGTGTATTATATTTCTGTTCTGCCTGATTTTTTATTAAAACCACTTGATCATATATTTCACCTGCATTCAAATTCCTCAATCTTTCCAGTCTTCCTGTAGCACAGAATTTACAAGTCAGGCTGCATCCAACCTGCGAAGAAATACAGGCAGTCATGCGAGTAGTACTCGGTATTAGTACTCCTTCCACAATATTACTATCGTACAATCGGAACGCATTTTTAATAGTGCGGTCGCTGCTTACTTGCATATCATCCACTGCCACCGCATTTATTACAAAATGTGTATTCAGCAATTCGCGTGTTGATTTTGACAGATTAGTCATTTCATCAAACGTACGTGCAGACTTTTTCCATAGCCATTCATATACCTGTTTGGCACGAAAAGCCTTGTCTCCGTTTTCAATAAAAACAGTTTTCAGCTCTTCAAGAGATAATGCGCGTATGTCTTTTTTCAATGGGTACGGATAACAAATAAATATGAATTCACGAATATAAGGACGCAAAGGTACAAATTAAGAAATTACCTGCTTTCCAAGATTGTAGTTGTGCTGGTTTAATTTGTATTTTCGCTCTTAATTAATTTCTATGCGCTACATTTCCGCTGATTATATATTCCCGATTTCTTCCGAACCTGTTAAAGACGGAGTAATTTCCATTGATGATGACGGTACAATAATAGAAATAAAGCCAAAATCTGAAATCCTAAATCCTAAATCTGAAATCGAATATCACAAAGGAATTATTTGCCCCGGATTTATTAATACACATTGCCATCTCGAACTTTCTTATCTGTATAAACAGATTTCTGAAAATGCCGGAATGACTGGCTTTATAAAGGAGCTGGTAAGTAAACGATTTACTTTTTCTGAAGCGCTAACTCAACAGTCAATCATTGATGCCGAAGCTGCAATGATTAAGAACGGAATAGTAGCTGTTGGCGATATATCCAATAACAACAGCACATTCAATCAAAAATCAAAAGGCAATTTATTGTATCATACATTTATTGAAATATTCAATATGGATGATACCAAAGCTGAAGACACCTTTAATAAAGGGAAAGCATTACAGGATGAACTCAATACAATCCGAAATCCACAATCCGAAATCCACAATGCTATTGTTCCACACGCTCCATATACAATGTCGGTAACATTATTAAAATTGATTAATGATAATGCGCGCGAAAATAAAAGTGTAATTACCATTCATAATCAGGAGAGCGAAGGCGAGAGCGAATTGTTTATTTCCAAGTCGGGAATAATGGTTGAAGCATTTAAAGCGATGGGTGTAAATACTGATTTGATGCGCCATACAGGCATTAATTCATTGCAATCTACGCTGCCCTTTATCAAAGATGCAACTAAAATATTGCTAGTTCATAAT
>CAIRRW010000112.1 GCA_903881065.1 uncultured Bacteroidota bacterium | reverse complement strand
TATTATTCTTATCGGACATTGGTTAGACGTTTACAATATGGTGATGCCAGCAACCGTAAAAGGCGATCATCAATTAGGATGGTTGGAAATAGGAACAGCACTTGGTTTTGTGGGATTACTAATATTTGTAGTTCATAAATCATTGGCAAAAGCTCCATTGATGGTTCAAAAACATCCTTATCTGGATGAAAGTTTACACCATCATTATTAAAATTTATTAGAAATCAGAAAGAAAAAGCAATATAACAATACAACAATATAGATAGATATGATAAAGATTTTGATTTACGTTGCCGTAGTTTTAGCAGTTTTTGCAATAGGCTATTTGGTAAGAGTATATGAGCTGTCATCAGCCTTAAAAGGTAAAAAAGATCACGAAGTTACTGATAGTGATAATAGATTGATGTCAAGAATTATGTTGACATTCTTATTTGTATTCTTTGCTTTTGTGATTTATAATTTGGAAAATTATGGACCAAGAACACTTCCTGAATCAGCTTCGGAACATGGAGTTGCACTCGATTGGTTGTTTAATTTCAATATGGCAATCCTGTTCTTTGTATTTACATTAACACATATTTTCCTTTTCTATTTTGCCTTTAAATATTATGGAAGAACGGGCAATAAAGCAACTTACATTGCTCACAACAATAAGTTAGAAATGATTTGGACTGTTATTCCTGCTGTGGTTCTTGCAATCATCATTATTTTCGGATTGAAGAACTGGAATAAAATTACTGCTCCGGCATCTAAAGATGCAATTGTTATTCAGCTTTATGCTAAGCAATTTGACTGGACAGCACGATACGCCGGTAAGGACAATGAATTAGGAGAATCTAATTATAAACTAATTACAGGTGAAAATCCTTTAGGAATGGACACTACAGATGTAAAAGGAAGCGATGATATTATTGTAAGAAATGAATTTCATATCCCATTGGGAAAAGAAGTTGAATTCAAAATGAATTCCCGCGATGTAATACACAGTGCTTATATGCCTCATTTCAGAGCACAAATGAACTGTGTACCGGGAATGACAACAATGATGCATTTTACTCCAATTATTACCACTGCGCAAATGCGTGAGAAACTTAATAATCCTAAGTTCGATTATATTTTATTGTGTAATAAAATTTGCGGAGTAAGTCATTATAATATGCAAATGACAATAGTAGTGGATACCGAAGCTGATTATCAAAACTGGTTGAAATCAAAATCAACATTTAAAAAGAAAGCAGCGGCTCCGGAAGCAAAAGCAGTAGCTGCAAAATAATAAAGAAACTAAAATTAGAAATTAAAAATAACAAGAAAGAATATGTCAGCAGAAGCACATTTACATCACGAAGCTCACGCAGGTCACCACGATTCTCACGACGAGCATCATCATGAAGAATCATTCGTGTCAAAATACATTTTCAGTATGGACCACAAAGTCATTTCACGTCAGTTTTTAATAACTGCTGTAATAATGGCTACTCTTGCAATGATGATGTCATTATTGTTCCGTTTACAATTAGCTTGGCCGGGAGAACATTTTGCTATAATCAATTTCCTGTTGGGTGATAAATGGGGAAAAGATGGTGTGCTTGACCCGGGTATGTACATGGCATTGGTTACAATACACGGTACAATTATGGTGTTTATGGTTCTAACAGGAGGATTGAGCGGAACATTCAGTAACTTGTTAATCCCTTATCAGGTTGGAGCAAGAGATATGGCTTCAGGATTCATGAATATGTTATCCTATTGGTTCTTCTTCCTTTCAAGTATTTTTATGCTTGCTGGTTTCTTTTCAGAAACAGGTCCTGCTTCAGGTGGATGGACAGTATATCCTCCATTAAGTGCTTTGCCTCAAGCAATGGACGGAAGTAAAATGGGTATGACATTGTGGTTAATCTCAATGAGTTTATTTATCGTTTCTTCTTTATTAGGCGGTTTGAACTACATTGTAACAGTATTGAATCTTCGTACAAAAGGAATGTCGATGACACGTATGCCTTTAACTATCTGGGCATTTTTGGTAACAGCAATCCTTGGTGTGCTTTCATTCCCTGTATTATTCTCGGCAGCATTATTATTGATTTCTGATAGAAGTCTTGGAACTTCTTTCTATTTATCAGATATATATATTGGCGGCCAGGCTTTGGAACAAACAGGTGGTAGCCCAATTCTTTACGAACATTTATTCTGGTTCCTTGGTCACCCTGAAGTTTATATCATCTTATTACCTGCTTTGGGTCTTACTTCCGAAATCATTTCTGTAAATGCACGTAAACCAATTTTCGGATACCGTGCCATGATTGGTTCTATAATGGCAATCGGTTTCTTATCGTTTATCGTTTGGGGTCACCACATGTTCCTTACCGGAATGAATCCGTTCTTAGGTTCGGTATTTGTGTTCACCACATTATTGATTGCAATTCCTTCTGCAGTTAAAGCATTTAACTATATTACTACTTTATGGAAAGGTAACATCCGTTATACTCCAGCTATGCTATTTGCAATTGGATTAGTATCAACATTTATTTCCGGTGGATTGACAGGTATTATCCTTGCCGATTCAGCTTTGGATATCAACGTACATGATAATTACTTTGTGGTAGCTCACTTCCATATAGTAATGGGTGTGTCGGCAATATTAGGGATGTTGGCAGGTGTTTATCACTGGTTCCCGAAATTATTCCTTCGCCATATGAATAAAAAACTAGGATACATCCATTTCTGGGGAACATTTATTTCGGCTTACGGAGTATTCTTCCCGATGCACTTCTTAGGACTTGCAGGTGTACCGCGTCGTTATTATTCTAACACAGCCTTCCCTATGTTCGATAATCTGGTAGATATTAACGTATTTATTACCTGCTTCGCGATATTAGCAGGCTTGGTACAAATTATATTCCTTTTCAATTTCTTCTATTCGATGTTTAGAGGAGAGAAATCAGAACAAAATCCTTGGGGCGCAAATACTTTAGAGTGGACAACTCCAATGAAACATACACATGGCAACTGGCCTGGTGCTTTACCGGTAGTTCATCGTTGGCCATATGATTACAGCAAACCCGGCAAAGAACATGATTTTGTGCCGCAAACTGTGCCTTTGGAAGAAGGAGAGATTGACGGAGGAGGACATTAAACCGAATTAAGAATATAAATTAGGAATATCCCTGTTACGCAAGTAGCAGGGATATTTTTTTGTACCTAATTGAATCTAGGTTGATTTATTTGCAAAATGAAAGGGGAAGAGAAGGCTCATTATTCTCCGCATTACCACTTCTCCCTAACTGATTTCTGAAATCTAGCGTTTTTTTATGCTCATATTAGCGGTGGTTTTTATCATCACACGGTTCAATAACAAGATGATATCGTTCAATAACTAGGTTTCATGATACGATACGATCATGGTATGGGACAATGGCTAGGCAATATCGGACGATAACAAGACTATATCATCCAATAACAAAGCTTCATCGTGCGATATTGAAACGTTATTGGACGCTATTTGTAAAAAAGAAGGAAAGCTAAGGTAACAATTATTTTATAGTTCAATTATTCAAGATTTTATTCCCACTATCTATAGCAAGTTCTTCTCCTACCTATCTCCACTTCAAAACCCTAATTCGATAAATTATAATAACACTATAAATAAAAAAGTCCCGTCTGAACTTCAGACGGGACTTTTTTGTAAAATCAATTACTGATTATTCAGTAAATATTAATTTCTTGGTTACGGAGTTATTATCAAATGAGAACCTAACAAAGTAAATTCCATTATTCATATTATGTTCTTGTTTCGAAATGGAATAAGTATAATCGCCTTCCACTTGATTTTTATTATCAAGCTCCATCACTTTTTTACCCAATACATCCAATACTTCTATTTTCACATTTCCTTTTGTATTTAAATGATAGAAAATGTTAGTAGCCTCTTTAGAAGGATTAGGATATAACGAGAAACTAGTGTTATCCAATGAATTTTCGTTGATGCCAAGTACTCCTGTTACATTAATATCATCAATGAAGACATTATTACTTGCATTGCCTGAAGTGTAAGCAAACTTGAACTTCACATTTCCTGTGCAATAAAGAGTAGGAATATTTATTGAGTGAAATGCCCATTGACTTTGAGAATTTGGAACAAACGAAGTTCCAGAATATCCATTATTACAAAGTGCAGCCCCTTGTATAGGGGTTCCTAATGATAACCATGATTGACCACAATCTTTAGAAGCATATATTTTTAAAACATCATTAATATCGGCAGAAGTTAATGCGCTTGATGCAGCTGCACATTGGAAAGTAAGAGCACCGCCTGTTAAATATGACAAGTTATAACCTGGTGTAATAAAATCATCCAAATCCAAGAAGTAGTTGTCAAATCCATTCATCACCATACTGTGAGTTCCGCTATATCCGGCAAAATTAATAAGACCCCAAGTATGAGGATTGTTATCATAATTATCTATATTCCAATTCCAATAGTATGATGCAGCACTTTCAAAAGTTTCGGGTTGATTAACACCATATTGAGCCCAGCCCGCATCAACATGTATATATGAGGTTTTAATAATAGAATCGGAACCAGCGCTATTAGTTACTACCAATTTCACCGCATAGTCGCCAGGAGCAGAATAAGTAACATTTTGAGCAATTAACCCAGAAGCTGCTGCATTATAATTTACCAGCGTATCATTTAAGGTAACAGATGCTGGAGTTCCACCATCGAAATACCATACCTTTTTAAAACTGCTTACTCCAGGGCGATGAGTTACGTTCATAATGTTTCTATAAAAAGTAACAGTCCCTCCAACGCAAATTGATTTACGATTTGAGAAGAAATCAGGTTTTGGAGGACAAGTAGCAACTGGAGGATAAGGAGATTGAGTACCAGTAGCAACTAAATTAGAGTTTAAAAATAAGTGATCTCTAGAAGAAACACCGCTTTCTAAAGCCGCTCTCATTCTATCTTTTTGACCTTTAGTAAACATTCTTTGTCCCCAAGGAGAGCAATATGAATAATCCATATAATTATCAAAGTTCTCAATAAGACCTGCAGTATCAGTAAATGAAACGTTATCTATTGTAAATGAACCTAAAGAGTCTTCGGCATTCCATCCATAAAAACGGAATTTAATAGGTTTGTAAAAATTTGTATACGATGCACCAGACAAAGCAATATGACTTCCTGTTTGTGCTAAATTAGTATCATTAGCAAAGAAAAATTCGCTTGTGTTTTGAATATTTAAATTAGTATTTGCCGGGGTAATATTTGGAGTGAGATTAGAAGCAAAATTATTGACTGATGAACGAACCGCATAGCTTCTTACACCAGTGCCATTACGTTTAACATCAAAAGATAATCCTGTTAAGGTAAGTAAATTTCCATAATTCGCTCCTAGTGATACTTCATAATATTTAGTAGTATCAATAGCACCTGTCATGTCGGTATATAAATTGTCGCCGTTAATTCCCCCTGTGTTCCATTTAGAAAATGAAAAATTATTCGATTCGATTGGATTTGCAGAAACGCCTCTAGCATGAAATTGGCCAACAGTTACTGCAGTATCAACCTGTAAAGTTGTAGGGTCAAGTGTACCTAAAGCTGATGGAGGATTTACACCATTAAAATTATATGTAATAGTGTCGTGACCTCTATTATTTGTAGTATATAAGGTAACATCATCAAGGCTAAAAGTACCTGCAATGTTTTCTGCATTCCATCCATAAAAGCGGAAAGTCATGCTCTGTCCAGAACCAACTAGATTGTAAGCACCACCAGTCAATGAAATATGGCAACCGCTTTGATTAAGAGTTGTATCTTTTTTATAGAAGAAAATATTGCCTGTTCGTACACTTAGGCTAGAGTTAGCCGGGCTGATAGAAGCAGGAAGGTTACTAGAAAAACCATCAGCACTTGAACGTACTGCAAATGTTCTGATACCAGAAGCGGAACGACCAACGTTAAAATTCAATCCGGAAATTAACATGTAATTATACGTATTCGGGCTTACAGTTACTTCATAATATTTAGTAGGGTCGATACTGCCTGTTAAAGCTGTAAAAGAAGTGTCACCGTTAGGTGCTCCTACAGGCCAATTGATATAAGAAAATCTGGAAGCTTCAACTGAATTGGAAGAAACGTTATTTGATGTGAAATGACCAAGAATAGCCGAGGTATCGGTTGTAACAGTTGGGTCATTCGCCCCTTGAGGAAGTTGTAGCCCATTAAAATTATATACAATATGTTTAGCATTACTTCTGGTACAGTGTGGTGTTGGAGTGCAATCATACAAATGTCCTTTAGTTATTGGGGTGTCATCTACACCATCATCACCACAAGCAACATCGGCATTATTGTTGTTTCCCCAAACATGCTCTAAATTCATACAATGCCCTATTTCATGAGTTATTGTTCTTGAAGTTCCTAATGAAGTTCCTGGTCCGATACTACCAACGTAACCAGACATGCTCAAAACACCGTCGCCTTGAGGATAATTAACAACCGCAGAAGGATACAAGGCATAAGCAGCAGCTGTAGAACCTGGAGCACCAATTGACTGAACTGTCCAGATATTTAGATACTTATCTCTAGGCCATTGATTTAGTTTTGCAGCATCAGTAGCTTGAATTCCTAAGTGAGATTGAATACGCTCAATTCCATTAGTACAATTTCCATTAGGGTCGATAGTTGCCAAACGAAACTCAAATCTAACATTAGAAGCTAATGTATCAAATGGAGAATTTTTGATAATATATGAAGTATCAGCATTTAGTTTTGCATAATCTCTGTTAAGAATCTTCATCTCGTCATAAATCTGTGCATCAGGGATATTATCTGTACCTGTTGGGTCAGAATAAATAACGTGAAAAACAACTGGAATAATATGTAGTGCACTTACTGATCTTGACTGACGTTTCGCATTGATTACTTGTTTCATTGCGTTATCGAAATCGATTTGCTGTTGAATTAGCTCAGGATGTTCAGCATACATTTTACGCATCACTTCTTCTGTTCCGCAAGGCTTAGGGGTTTGGGCTTTTAAGCTAACCGTTTGTGCAGCAATAAAAATTGCACTCATCCAAACCAATTTGTAGTATTTGTTTTTCATTTGTATATGTATTATAAATTTATTGAACCGCAATATTAGAAATAATTAACTCAATGTGCAAACAAAATATCGCGAAAGGTGGATTTTGAACTCTAATTGGTTAGTTTTAAGTTGTAAGCGGTTATTTATGCGGATTCAAATAAGTTTACCGTTATGTTTAGAAAACGTCTATTCTTTAACTACTTTTTTGGTGAAGTTGATTTCTTTACCTTTAATACTCAACAGATATTCTCCAACAGCTAAATGTTCTAAATCCATTGTTTTAGTGGAATTCCCAGCAATGATATTTTCCTTTTTACAGATTACACTTTTGCCGTTAATGTCAACTACTTCAAACAAAAGGTCATCGGTTTTATTTAACTGTAGGTTAATGTTTATAATGTTCTTGGTTGGATTAGGGAATACATCAATGTGGTTATTTGTTTCAGTTAGGTCAGGAATACCGGTAACTACATTGTGTGCAGATAGAATATGCAACACAGGGTCGAAATTAACTGTGCTGACAGGGAAATTAACTGTTGCCGAAAATGTTTGACCTGAAAAGGTATGGTTAAAAACTATTGTTGTATCATGCCCTGCACCAATAAACTGAACCGGAATAGGCATTTCGTAAAAGGAAACCGACGGGTCGGATTGAGTTTGATTTACTGTTAAGGTAACTGCATTGCCAGCCTGACTCCATGCTAATTGATAGGACGGATAACCTTGATTATAGTACCATTCATTAAAAAAGGAAGTAAGATTTTGTCCGCTTGTGTTTTCAAAATGAGCTTTTAAATCAGGAGTTTTTGCATAATTCCATGCTAACAATGGGTCGTTTAAATAGTTTTTAAGAGATTTAAAAAACAATGAATCGCCTAACTTCCAACGAAGCATGTGTAATAAATAAGAGCCTTTATTATAAGATAATCGTCCATCAAAAATACGGTTTACACTTGCGGTGTCGCTGCATAAAACGGAACCATTGGGAGAAGCGGTAACGCTTGAAATTTTATTTTGTTTCCAGCTCATCCAGGTACTAGGGAATAATCGTTCTTCAGTGAGTCCTTCAAAATAGGTTGCGAATCCTTCGTTGAGCCAGATATCCTGCCAACTTCCGCAGGTTACTCTATCGCCAAACCACTGATGGGCACACTCGTGAGCTATTAACTCATGGCCGAAATTTACAACATATGACATCGTTTGGTGTTCCATGCCGCCACCCCAGCCAAACTCACAATGTCCGTATTTCTCTTTGGAGAAAGGGTATTGAATGGTAAGGCTATCGTATAGTTTAATTACATTAATAATGTCGGGGGTTTGCGACTGTGCAGGAACAAGGTCTTCGGGATAAACATAATTCAAAACTAATAAGGAATCGCCGGCAGGCAGAGGAACGTAATTTGAATATTGTACATAGTTGGTAACCCCTATTGCAACAAGGTAGGAGGCAATTGCGTATCTGGTTTTCCAGTGAAATATTACATTGCTTCCTGATGACGATTCGGAAACCAATAGCCCGTTACTTGCTACTCTATTTCCTTGTGGAACGGTAACTATTACATCCATGGAATCGGATTTATCT
Organism: uncultured Bacteroidota bacterium; assembly: GCA_903881065.1. GTDB lineage: Bacteria > Bacteroidota > Bacteroidia > 2-12-FULL-35-15 > 2-12-FULL-35-15 > 2-12-FULL-35-15. The sequence goes on along the minus strand of CAIRRW010000112.1, from coordinate 4,090 downwards.
ATTAAATCATTTTTGCAGGGCCACCAGTCTTTTGCTCCGAAAGGCTCGGAAAGTGTCCATATTATAGGCGTACCGTTATGAGTAGACTGAATAAATGAACCGAAACCGCTTCCGGCAGGCATACCTTGATAAAAGATAGTAAGCGAATCCAAGGTGTTTATTGGGATGGTATTGTTTAATGTTATCTGCAATACATCGTTAGAAAGATGGTTGAACGTTAACGATGTGGAATGGTATTTAACGGAATCAACGGTAAGTGAATCGGACAAATCGAATTGTATTTGATTGAAACCGTTTACAGTTGGCTCGAAGAAAAAAGTTACCGCGCCTTTTATGTAATTAATTGCAGGGTCTATCTGCCATTCGCAACGATTGTATTTTAAATCATAGTTGTTAACTATGTTTGTTCGCAAGGATTTGCCGTTAAGTACCACTCCTTTTTTCTCGATGGAAGAAATGTCGTCGGTATTATATTTTTTGGAATTATTTTGTGCTCTAATGCCGAAGGAAGCAATCAGGGTAACGAAAAGAAGTATTTTAATTTTCATATTTTAATGGTTTTAATGAGCAACAATAAACTTATTGTTTGCAATAATTTTATCTTTTGATTTTAATGAAACAAAATAAATTCCATTATCAAATGCTGAAGTAGTAATACTAACGGTGTTTTGCTGATTAAGCTTTTCCGTATAAATAATTCTTCCTGTAATATCAGTGATTATTAATAACGAATTGTCAGCTATTTTATTTATTGTAGAGGTTAAATCAACTGTAATCATATTTGCAGTTGGATTTGGAAACACCTTTACAGCAATAGATTCAGCGGAAATGGAATTAGATTTTATACCTAATAAATAATCATTTGTTGCAAATACATATTCACCTAATCGAAGTGTATCAATTGTAATAAGGCCATGTTTGTCGGTATGGCTGCCTAAATAATTTTTAGTAAAATAAGGGTACAAATTCCAATCGTCGGCTGTATTGCGTCGATATAGCAGTACAATGCTATCCTCGTAGGTACCAACTAAATTATTATCCAGCCATTCTGTTGACGCAAATGCGCTGGACCTTCCATCATAATAAATAGTAGCAGTGGATTTAAAGTTTGCAGGTAATATTCCGTCTATTTTCCAATAATGGTTTGGCGATAGTTTATACGGTTTGCAGCAGTGATGATAATCATCAGGGGCAGTAAAGTTATGTTCCACCCGCACTAAAGCCGAATCGGAAATGCTGCTTACATTAAGCGTCATCATTGCATTTGCAAAGGTGGTGTTTCCGGAAGTTTTAATAATATGATATTCAGGAGCAACAGCATGGCTTATCTTTTCACTCATATTTACTGCAACAAAAACAGGATTAAATGGCAAAGTAAAACTAAATGAGCCATTGGAACCTGACATCATTATTTTCTTTATCTGTTCGACCCAATTGGCAGCTTTAAATGTTATTTCCAACGGTACACTGTTAAAATACGCAGGTGCTCCGGTAAGTTTTTGTTTCACATAAACTGTAACATTATAATTTGTGCCTGAAGGAGTAACAACGGATGAATCTATTGAAAAGTGAGTCCATCCGGGATTAAATACCCAATCGTTAAAAAAGTCGTTAAGGTTCAATCCACTTGCTGCATTGAGTGAAACCATGAAGTCTTGAGACGAAACATCGGCATAATGATGCTGCGAAAGATAGGTTTTAAGGGAAGAATAAAACAAAGTATCGTTATCAAAATAACTGCGTAGCGTATGCGCTACATCAGCACCTTTATTATATACATGGTCGCCGTAGGTAATGTTTAAAGGGATGTTGGATAACGTTTGGTAACCGCCTTCCTTAACATGTAAAAATTGAAGATTTGATTCGTGATTGGTTCTCACATTGCTTAAATAACTGCTGTAACCGTTAAGCGCTTCATAAAATAAAAATTCGCAATAACGAGCCCATCCTTCATTTAGCCACATGTCCTGTGCTGTACGGCAGGTAGCAAGGTCGCCAAACCAATGATGCGACAGTTCGTGCGCCATCATACTTTGATAAGCTGTACCATAAGCTGAACCGGTAACTACCAGCGGATAACTTATTGTGGTGGCATGTTCCATGGCTCCCGAATTAAAAGGAACCATACAATAACCTACTTTGTTCCATAAATAAGGCCCAAAATGATTTTCCAAAGTGGAAAATGCAAGCGGTAGATTAATGAAAGCAGCTTTTACATGTGCCGTGTCCACAGGTAATGCAGCAATAGAAACTGGCATAGGGCCGTTTATGGCATTAAATGTTTCGTTTATCTGGGCATAAGCAGCTACTGCCACCGAGGCCAGATAACTCGGAATCTCTTTTTCCATAATCCATTTGCGTGTTCTGTTGCCCGATAAATCAGTGGTATCATGTGCCAAATATCCATTGCAATAAGATGTTTTGCCATTATTGGTAACAATATTGAATTCGTAGGTAGCACGTTCCACAAAGTTGTCGAAGCAAGGGTACCATACCCTGCCATAGTTATGGGGCAAAGAGGCAAAACCAACTCCTAAATTATATGCATAATCCGGAGTAAAATAAAAGCCGCCCCACCCCGAAGCATCGCCTTGCGGATGGCCGTGATAATAAACCGTGAGGCTGCTGGTATCGCCTATATTATATAGCTGCGGAAGATTAACGGACAATAAAGTATCATCATATAAATAGGTGAGCGGCGAGGTTCCGCTTTTAACGGAATCAATGGTAAGCATCAGTAAGTCAAGATTGATTGTATTGACACTGTTAAGTTTCGGGGTGAATTTTATTATTGTGTTTCCACTTATTGTACTGTCAATAAAACTGGTAATATTAAGATTGATGGTATATTTTACAATATCCATTGTATCGCTGCGTTGATTAGATGCGGTAACGGAAGATGGATACCAATGTGATTTTTTTGGTTTTTGCTGCGCTGATAAACTGAAAGTGAAGACTAGTGTGAAAAGTAACAGTAATTTTATTTTCATAAACATGAAGGTGTTTGTATTGATTTGAAACAATAAAGGTAATAAGATATTTATATCTAGATGGATTATTCTTTCATAAAAAAGTCCCGAAAAATTTCGAAACTTTTATCAAACCTAAAATTAAGAATGTTCGGAGGGGACCTCGTTTAATTATTCAATGAAACAGATTTTGAATTGAATGATTAAGTTTGATTAATTCATGATTAAATTGTTTATTTATTAATGCATTTACTCGCGTCTTGTTCATTTTTACTCCCAAAACCTGCTCGTTATAACAGGAAGCTCTCCCGTTATAACGGGAACCATGTTTTAAACTTCAAGAACCCTTCCCGTTGCATCAGGAAGGTTTCCCGTTACATCAGGAAGCCTTCTTTAAACTTCAAGAACCCTTCCCGTTACATCAAGAATGCTTCCCGTTACAATAAGAAGCCTTCTTTGAACTTCAAGAACCGTTCCCGTTGCAACGGGAACCATTCCCGTTCCAACGAGCAGCTTTTGGATGTTTATCCGAATAAGACTCCTTATATTATAGTGTTGTTTCTTATCCTTAACCTCAAAACAAGAATGGGGGACAAAGCTGAATTATCCTTTATTTTATTACACCGCCTTTTTAACATAAAGCGGAATCACTAATTTAAAACTTAAATTTCTGCCCATACTGTAAATACCACTTCTTCCGGTACCGTTTATTGGGTAATTATCAAAATATTTCAACCTGCTCATATTCGATTGATAAGCCACATCACCTAAATTAGTACCGAGAATACTGATGGTAAATAGCGTATTTCCTTTTTTATTTACAATATCCGTTCCTGCTCCGGCATCCAATAATGTATATCCGGGAGTTTTGGTTTCCGTGCCATAAGCAAGGAAAGCTTGGTTTTGTGCAGCAAAATATTGAACTCCCACTTTCACATAAATATTAGCAAAACATGCTTTCTTTTTCTTGATATTCGCCTGTAATTCCGAATTTGTATGGAAAGGCGGAATGAAAGGCAGATATTTTGTGCTGTCATTTATAGTCGCTCCGTTTCCGCCTTTATTAATTGCATAAATTACTGATAACGAATTCTCGAAATGCAGCCAGTCCAAAGGATGAG
>CAIRRW010000111.1 GCA_903881065.1 uncultured Bacteroidota bacterium | reverse complement strand
AGATGGTAAGATTATTTTCACTGCCGATAGTGATGCAATTATTACAAAAGGAATGGTAGCATTGATGGTGCGTGTTTTATCAAACCATACTCCAGATGAAATTTTAAATGCTAAACTGGGATTTGTAGATAAAATAGGTTTAACACAACATCTTTCCCCTACCCGTAGCAATGGTTTGGTGAGTATGATAAAACAAATGAAGATGGATGCATTAGCTTATAAAACTCAAAATTGATTAATAGCACAGCAATAATAAACGAATGAATTACTAAACAATAGAACTGAGAAATGCCTGCAATAATAAATACACATAATACAGAACTAACACAACAAGTTATTGATACTATTAAAACTTGTTACGATCCTGAAATACCAGTAGATGTATGGGAATTAGGTTTGATTTATGAGATAAATCTGGATGAAGAAAATAACTTAATGGTTAAAATGACATTAACTTCTCCTTCCTGTCCTGTAGCCGAAACATTACCTCCAGAAATAGAACAGAAACTAAGAGAAGTAGTTGGTGTTCGTTCAGCCAAAATAGAATTAACCTTCGAGCCTCCATGGCAAAAAGATATGATGAGCGAGGTAGCGCAATTGGAATTAGGGTTTATGTAAATGGAAAATGAAATTATAAATAAAGTTTCTCAAAGCGGACTCATCACAATTGACTTAGAAGAATATTATCCGAAAGGCGAAAGAGTATTATTTGATATTAAAGATTTACTTTTTCAGGGATTAATACTTCGTGAAAAAGATTTTCGTGAGTATATTAATAATGAAGATTGGAATAAATACCTGGATAAATATGTTGCTATCATTTGTTCTACTGATGCGGTAATTCCTACCTGGGCATATATGTTATTAACTATACAATTAGAACCAATAGCAAAGAAAGTTGTATTTGGTGATTTAGAAACGCTGGAAACAATAATTTACAACGAAATCCTCACGAAAATAAAAGTGGAGGAATACAAAGATGCTCGAATTGTTATTAAAGGTTGTGGTAAGTTGCCTGTTCCGAAATCAGCTTATGTGGAAATAACAAGGCTTTTGCGACCTCTTGCAAAAAGTATTATGTATGGCGAACCATGTTCTACGGTTCCATTATATAAAAAGAAATAAACTATTTAGTCGAATTAGTAAGTAGAGATACTACTTATGTTTTCCGTGGGAGTGACCTTTGTAATATGGATCATGCGTGTTATGCTTAGCATGATTATGAAGATGGTGTTGTCTTATCGCCTCTTCTCTTGCTATTCTGCGCTTTTTGGCTGCACTTGTACTAAGCCATGCGATAGCCATTACAAGAATAAAACCAACACCCATACCAATATAACTCAACTTTTCTTCTTTACTTAATTGGTCCCCAACAGCCTTCACAACTTTTTTAGAGTTATCTAAACTAGGACCATCATCTTTTGCTGCAGAGTCAACCTGTGCCGAAAGATTGTAACTAAACAGAATTAACGAAGAAATAACAAGGGCAGAAAACCTTGTTACCTTATTTTGAACATTAAAGATAATGTTCTTAAATGAATTTTGCATAAAATAATTTATATAGATTTCAATTACTATTCTTTATTATTATCGTACAAAAGTAGGAAAAATGACGATTAAAAAATCATATTATTGTTAATTAGATGCAAAATGCGATAAAAAGGTTGCATTGAACAAGATGTAAATACATTTAAATAATAAATAGTTACAGAGCGGTTACTCCAATAGAGGGAAGAAGTAAGGAAGGAAAAACGCTATGTTTATTTTGTCCTCTACCCAATCATTTTCTTTCTTACTTTTGCAAACTTCAAATCAACTATGAAAGTAATAGAACATATCCAAAAAGCGAAATCGACTCTGTTTTCCATCGAGATACTTCCTCCTTTAAAAGGAAAGAGTATTCAATCTATTTTTGATGGGATTGACCCATTAATGGAATTTAAACCCTCATTTGTTGATGTAACATACCATCGCGAGGAATATCTTTATAAAAAACGCGAAGGAGGTTATCTGGAAAAGGTAAGTATTCGAAAACGCCCTGGTACTGTTGGTATCTGCGCTGCCATCATCAATAAATATCATGTGGATACTGTTCCTCATATTATATGCGGAGGATTTAGCCGTGAAGAAACCGAAAATGCCTTGATAGATTTACAATTTTTAGGTATTGACAATGTACTTGCGCTTCGTGGAGATTCCATTAAAAGTGAACCTGAATTTGTTCCGGAACCTAATGGACATCATTATGCCATCGACCTTGTGAAACAAATACATCACATGAATAACGGCAAATATATGGATAATGAGTTGGCTGATGTTGCCCCTACAAATTTCTGTATTGGAGTTGCAGGTTATCCTGAAAAACATTTTGAGGCTCCAAATATGATTTCTGATATGAAATATCTGAAAGCTAAGATTGATGCTGGTGCTGAATATATTGTTACTCAAATGTTTTTTGATAACGAACAGTACTTTAACTATGTAAAGAAATGCCGTGATTTAGGAATTACTGTTCCAATTATTCCTGGATTAAAAATAATGACCTCCAGAAAACAAGCTACTGCTTTATCGAAAATATTTAAGATTGATATTCCTCAACCGTTATTAGAGCAAATAGAAAAGTGTGAATCGGACGAACAAGCAAAAGAAGTGGGAATAGAATGGTGTATTGAGCAATCAAAGGAATTGATAAAAGCCAAAGTACCATGTCTTCATTATTATACAATGGGAACTTCCGAAGTTACCAGAAGAGTTGCCAGTGAAGTGTTTTAGAACACTGTATCAATAATTAATCTGAACTTTGGTTAAGGCAAAGTAACTATCTTCCAATGTTTTGTCCTTTGGTATTGATGTAGGTTTCCTCACCGGTAATCATTCTTACTTTAGCTTTGCCGTCAACAAATTCGGAGATATAGTTAAATTCAGTCATTAATACTACATTGCCTGTGGTATCAATCAATCCCCAGCCTTTAACGCTTCTTACCCGAGCCAATCCTTCATCAAAATTCTCGGCTTGAATATATTTGGGTTTCACCACCACACTGCCGTCTTTTTTGATGTATCCCCATTTATGATCTGAACATACTTTGGCGCGCCCATTACAAAATGGACCCTGTATTTCGTATTTAGAAGATTTTTCTGTCTTTTTTTGAGCAAAGGCACTATTAGCATCAAAGGCAAATGCTAAAATTAGTATTAGATAAATGGTTTTCATTGGAGGAAATATTGAATCAAAGGTAGGTAAAAATCTTTTGTTGGGGAATGAATATAATGAAATTGAAGTAGAAGTAAATAGTTGGTATAACATCTCGATTCGTAAATTCGTGATTATTGGTTATCCTTACCTCTAAAACTCCACATGCCCTCTGATTCCCCATATATTAACGGGGCCTCTATCTCTATTATAGGCAGGATTCTGGACATATTGATAATCGGCAGTGAGCCAAAACGACTTAAAAAGTTGAACGCTGTAATATGCCTCGCAAATTGTTTCGGCACCGTAATGCGTCAGTTTTCCATCACCAATGATGAATCCATATCCTCCTGTATAAAGGAAATCCCAATGCTCGTTCGAGATGCCGTTCATCACGCCGGCAATGCCGATAATATCATCAGGGCGTTTCCATTTTGTCCCTTTAATTGTAAGTCCGATGCTTGTTGACTGGTCAATTTCGGTAAATGCCCAAGTAGCTGTTTTGCCGTCGTTCCAACTGGCACGGGCAAATAGACCGATGTTTTTGGTAAGTTCCTGTTCAAAATTAATACCGACACCATATTTCAATCCGCCATACGTTGTTTGAGAATTTACATTCAAAGAGGTATCGACACCTGATTTAAATAATGCGATTGTGTTTTCGTAATTAGCTGCGCGAGATAAATTATGGAAGCCTAATAACCGAATTGCTCCGGGATGGCCTTTCATCTTAAAATCCTTTTCGAGTTCGATGGTTTCGCCTCGTGCCTGCCCGATGTTTACATCCATCACTTCGCCATTGGCAGTGGTGCCAACCATCATTTCGGAAATACGAATTGCCCAGGTAGGTTTTATCAATTCCAGAACAATACCATATGTGTAACCGCGAGTGTTTGCAGGGTAATCCCAGGCTCCGTTGCTCATCAGCGACCAGTTCATAAACTGTGTTCTCGGGTCGTGACTATACGAATTACAATCAAATATATCAGCAATGGAAAACCTGCCTGCAGTAATAGTAATGCGGGAAGAAGGGACTTTTTCGCCGCTAAGCTGATTGATATCTGCTTCCTGCGAAACTTTTTCGCTGTTGCCAATGGCAATGTGCTGGCGCAGTAATGCCCGCCCAATATATATTGCAGGAGATGCTTCACCGATACGGAAACATTCGCCATTTGGGAAACCGGCAACACCCAAAGCTGCGCTGATGCCTTTGCCTCCCGCTATTTCAGGGTTAAGATAAAAGGATGCACCTTTCCATAATTTGCGGCCTAAAAATAAAGTGGATGTAACGGAAAGGGCAGATTCCTGCTCGTTACTCAAACTATTTTGTCCGGTGTAAGGGGCATTGAATGCAGGATGTCCCTGCTCCACAGTTGTAAACTGAAAATGATAACTCCATTTTTCAATGGAATCTTTCTTATTATCTGCCTTTATTGAAAAAGCTGAACAAAGAATACTAATAACTAATAAATATTTTTTCAAAGGGGTTTGTATTTGCTTACAAAAGTAGAAAGAAATGGAAGGGCAATTAACAAGGGTTTGGAAAGTTATTTTTCGGTTATCAACATTAAAAAAGAATACCTTTGCGCCTCAAAAACAAGTATATCAACAATGATAGCAATAGATAATACAATAGTTTCGGAACATTTACTGGAAAAGAAATTTGTCTGCGACATTAATGCCTGTAAAGGAGAATGTTGTGTGGCAGGCGATTCGGGCGCACCACTGGAACAGGATGAAATTGCAATAATGGAAGATATACTGGATGAGGTGAAACCTTATCTGCCAAAGGACGGGCTGAAAGCCATTGAAAAACAAGGCGTTTTTGTGATTGATGATGATGGAGATTATACTACTCCGCTGGTAAAAGGAAAACACTGTGCATTCACTTATTTTGACGAAGGTATTGCTAAATGTGCCATTGAAAAGGCATATTACGAAGGAAAGATTACCTGGAAGAAACCAATTTCCTGCCATTTGTATCCTGTGCGCATCACTAAATATAAAGATTACGAAGCGGTGAATTATCATAAATGGGAGATATGCAAACCTGCATGTACTTTCGGAGCAAAACTAGATGTGCCGGTTTATAAATTTCTGCGCGAACCTTTAATCAGGAAATATGGAGAGGATTGGTACAAGCAATTGGAACTTGCCGATAAGATGAAGAAGTAGTCCTTCCGGAACTACTTATTTTACTATATGTTTAGGAGGTGGAGGATGAAAACATCAATGTTTTCTAATGAGATTATTTCTGATTCCTGCAACTATTTCTAAGGGAATTTTTCAGATTTTTTTCTTCAGGCATCTAAACTCATGTTTATAAGGAGATTGATGATTTATCAACATTTTGATGTTAATTGGCAATGTTTATAACTTCGGGAAAATGTTAATTCTATTGGCTTGTCCCATGGAATTTTTTTCTGAACATTTGTACACCTAAAATTAACTAAGCAAGACTTTATTAAAATATGCAAAGAAAGCGGGTAAGCTTTCAGGGATTTTTAGCCCCAAATTTTTAAAAATCAGAGCAAGAAAACGAAGGAATTAAAAGAGATTTGTACTACTAAAAGATATAATAAATGAAAGAAGAATCAATATTAAAAGAGAATAAAGACCGCTTTGTTCTGTTCCCAATCAAACATCATGATATTTGGGAAATGTATAAGCAGGAAGAAGCCAGTTTTTGGACTGCTGAGGAAATTGACTTGAATCCGGATTTACATGATTGGGAAAACAAATTAAATGATGATGAAAAACATTTCATCAAACATGTGCTAGCATTTTTTGCGGCAAGTGATGGAATAGTAAATGAAAACCTTGCTGTAAACTTTATGAAAGAAGTACAGTATCCTGAAGCACGTTGCTTCTATGGTTTTCAGATAATGATGGAAAATATCCATTCGGAAACCTATTCTTTATTAATAGACTCTTATATTAAAGACCCAAAAGAAAAGGACATGCTTTTTCATTCTATTGACACGTTGCCATGTGTTGGGAAGAAAGCCGAATGGGCTTTAAAATGGATAGGAAACGGAACTTTTGCGGAAAGACTAATTGCCTTTGCTGCCGTTGAGGGCATCTTCTTTTCCGGAAGTTTCTGTTCCATATTCTGGTTGAAAAAACGTGGACTAATGCCGGGACTTACGTTCTCGAACGAATTAATATCACGTGATGAAGGTTTACACTGCGACTTTGCATGTCTTTTATATTCTCAACTTGATAATCAATTACCAAAGGAAAAAGTAACTGCAATTATTACAAATGCAGTGGAGATTGAAAAAGAATTTGTGTCGGATGCTCTGCCGGTAAGCCTTATCGGGATGAATGCAAAATTAATGTGTCAGTATATTGAGTTTGTTGCTGATAGATTATTAGTAGCATTGGGCTGTGAGAAAGCTTATAATGCAACAAATCCATTTGATTTTATGGAGCTTATTTCGTTGCAAGGGAAAACTAATTTCTTTGAGAAGCGTGTAGCTGAATACCAAAAATCAGGAGTGATGGGGAAGAAAGAGGATAATATCTTTAGCCTTGACGAAGATTTTTAAGGTACGGATAACTAATAGATACGAATTAACGAATCGAGACTTATAATAGAAAACAAGAACAACTAACAAAACATTTATAATTAATAACACCCCAAGAATATGTACGTAATAAAAAGAGACGGTAATCGTGAGTCAGTGAAGTTTGATAAAGTAACTGCGCGTATTCAAAAGTTATGCTATGGATTAGATCCTCAGCATGTAAATTCTATAAATGTTGCCATGAAGGTGATTGAAGGGATTTACGAAGGAGTAACAACAGTGGAACTTGATAATCTTGCTGCTGAAACTGCTGCATCATTAACCACAAAACACCCCGACTATGCGCTATTGGCAAGCCGCATAGCAGTTTCTAACCTTCACAAAAATACTAGCAAATCGTTTTCGAAAACGATGGAAGCTTTGTATAATTGTGTTAATCCTAAAACAGGAAAAAAGGCTCCATTAATTGCTGATGATGTGTATGAAATTATACAGAAGAATGCGCAGGAGCTTGATTCTACAATCATTTACGACAGAGATTTCGGATATGATTATTTCGGTTTCAAAACTCTGGAACGCTCTTATCTTTTAAAACTTGACGGCAAAGTGGCGGAACGCCCTCAGCATATGATTATGCGTGTGGCTGTTGGTATCCATAAAGATGATATTGCATCGGCAATTGAAACGTATAATTTAATGAGTGAGCGTTGGTTTACCCATGCTACTCCTACCTTGTTTAATGCAGGAACGCCAAAACCGCAGATGTCGTCTTGCTTTTTGTTGACAATGAAAGAAGACAGCATCGAAGGAATTTATGACACCTTGAAATCATGTGCAAAAATTTCGCAGAGTGCAGGCGGAATTGGCTTGAGCATACATAATGTGCGTGCTAAAGGTTCGTACATTGGAGGAACAAATGGACAATCAAATGGAATAATTCCAATGTTGCGCGTATTTAATGATACTGCTCGTTACGTAGATCAGGGTGGTGGAAAACGCAAAGGTTCGTTTGCAATTTACATTGAACCTTGGCATTCGGATATTTTTGATTTCCTTGATTTACGTAAGAATACAGGCAAGGAAGAAGCACGTGCCCGTGATTTGTTTACTGCCATGTGGACACCCGATTTATTTATGAAGCGTGTGGAAGCAAATGAAGATTGGTCGCTGTTCTGTCCGAATGAAGCACCGGGATTGGCAGAGTGTTGGGGTGCCGAATTTGATGCACTTTATACTAAATACGAACAGGAAGGACGTGCCCGCAAAACAATAAAAGCTCGTGAATTGTGGACTGCCATTATCGATTCGCAAATTGAAACAGGCAATCCGTATATGTTATATAAAGATGCGTGCAACGGAAAAAGCAATCAGCAGAATTTAGGAACCATCAAGTCGTCGAACTTATGTACCGAGATTATGGAATATACTGCGCCTGATGAAATAGCGGTGTGTAACCTTGCTTCCATTGCTTTGCCGCGATTTGTAGAAGGCGGGAAGTTCGATCATCAAAAGTTATTTGAAATAACAATTGCGATTACTAAAAACTTGAATAAGATAATTGACCGCAATTATTATCCGGTAGCTGAAGCACGTAACTCGAACATGCGTCATCGTCCTATTGGTATTGGCGTTCAGGGATTGGCTGATGCCTTTATATTGATGCGCTTTCCGTTTGATTCGCCGGAGGCAATAAAATTGAATAAAGAGATTCACGAAACCATTTATTATGCTGCAATGACGGCAAGTAAAGACCTTGCAATACAGGACGGACCTTATGAAACATTTGAAGGTTCGCCGGTTTCAAAAGGAATATTCCAGTTTGATATGTGGGGTGTAACACCTTCCAACCGTTGGGAATGGGATGTATTGAAAGAAGAAGTGAAGAAACACGGGGTGCGCAACAGCTTATTGCTTGCGCCGATGCCTACAGCAAGTACTTCGCAGATACTTGGCAATAACGAATGTTTTGAGCCATATACTTCAAACATTTATTCGCGCCGCGTATTATCAGGTGAGTTTGCTATCGTTAACAAACATCTTCTGAAAGACCTTGTGAAGCTGGGCATCTGGAATGATGGTTTGAAAAACAAAATTATCATTGCCAACGGTTCGGTACAAAACATACCTGAAATACCTGAAAACATTAAGGCATTGTACAAAACTGTTTGGGAAATATCTCAGAAAGTAATTATAAATATGGCTGCCGACAGAGGTGCATATATTTGTCAGTCGCAATCAATGAACCTGTTTGTGCAGGATGCAAACTTTGCGAAACTTTCTTCGATGCATTTCTACGGATGGAAAGCAGGATTGAAAACAGGAATGTATTATTTAAGAACAAAAGCTGCGGCTGATGCTATTAAATTTACGGTGGATACTACTGCTGCTAAAGAAGTTCCGGAAGTATTGGGCAATGAAGATACATTGGTAATTGAACGCCAGCAACAGTTAGCTGCCGAACGTCAGGCATTATTGGAAGCGGAGATTGCTTCACAAATTACCTGTTCGATAGATAATAAAGATGATTGCGAAGCTTGCGGAAGTTAGTTTGATTGCGGACTTCGGATTGTTGATTTCCGATTTTCTAAAGTAATAAAAGAGGTTGTCTCAAAAAGACAGCCTCTTTTTTTGTTTTCAATTTTGCCCTTCTCCTCTTTTCTTATAACTAAATAAGTAGAAGGAAGAAGGGTTTTTGAGGGAGTTAAAGCCTCTTT
>CAIRRW010000110.1 GCA_903881065.1 uncultured Bacteroidota bacterium | reverse complement strand
TTTTTTTGCCATTGCCGCGCAGCGAAAAAATAAAAGAAAAAAAGATACCGCGTGAGGGCAGGGACGAACTTGATGATATGCAGATAGGAGATTCGCCCAAATGATTGATGAAATCTGCTAATTTGTCAGATTTACGATAAAGGGAATGTGTTTTGACTATTGCCCGAAGATTTTCATTACTTTTGCAATCCTTTAAAATAAAAATACATACTAATGTTAGATTTTTTCACCAAGAGCGTTTCCAAATTATTCGGAACAAAATCAGATAGAGATTTAAAAGAAATACAACCCATAGTTGATAAAATATTAGTGGAGTTTCCGAAGCTTGCTTCTATATCCAATGATGCTTTGCGTGGTAAAACAATAGAATTCAAGAAGCGTATCAAGGATTTTTCGGCGAAGGAAGAAAAGCAGATTGAAGAGCTGAAAGCCAAAATAGATGCCGACTTGACGATGGATGTGGAGGTGAAAGAGAAATTGTATGAGGAGATAGATGAGCTGGAGAAAACAATTGTTGACAACAATAAGGAGATTTTAGCGGAGATATTGCCTGAAGCTTTTGCGGTGATGAAGGAGACTGCACGACGTTTCAAGGAGAATAAAGTGATTGAAGTAACGGCTACGCAAATGGATAAAGACCTTGCGGCAGGGCGTGATTCAATTATTATAAATGGTGATAAGGCGCTGTGGAGTAATTCGTGGAAGGCTGCCGGCATTGATGTTACCTGGGATATGATGCATTATGATGTGCAGTTGATAGGCGGTATTGTGCTTCATCAGGGTAAGATTTCGGAGATGGGAACAGGGGAAGGTAAAACGTTGGTAGGTACGCTGCCGGTATATCTTAATGCGCTTACCGGATTGGGTGTGCATGTGGTTACGGTGAATAATTACCTTGCAAAACGTGACTCGGAATGGAACGGGCCGCTGTTTGAGTTTCATGGTTTAACTGTTGATTGTATTGATACTACCGAGCCTAATTCGGAAGAACGCAGAAGAGCGTACCTTTCTGATATTACTTTCGGAACGAATAATGAATTCGGCTTCGATTATTTACGTGATAATATGGCGCGTGTGCCCGAAGATTTGGTTCAGCGCAAACATAATTATGCGATTGTGGATGAGGTGGATAGTGTATTGATTGATGATGCGCGTACTCCATTGATTATTTCGGGACCTACGCCAAAGGGCGATAATCAGGAGTTTGCACCGCTAAAACCAAGAATAGAAAAGCTTGTTAATGCACAAAAAGCATTTGTAAATACTGCTTTGACGGATGCAAAACGATTAATAGGGGAAGGGAAAACTGGTGAGAAAGAAGGAGAAGGTGGAATGGCTTTGCTGCGTGCTTACAGAGGTTTGCCGAAGAATAAAGCATTGATTAAATTCCTTAGTGAGCCGGGCGTGAGAATGATTTTGCAGAAAACAGAGAACTTCTACATGCAGGATCAATAGAGAGAAATGCATAAAGTGGATGCCGAATTGTTTTTTGTAATTGATGAAAAACATAATTCCATTGAACTTTCTGAAAAAGGAATTGAATTAATTTCTTCTTCGGCAGAAGATGCCAAATTCTTTGTGCTACCTGATATAGGAGGAGAGATTGCTACACTTGAAAAATCAGGTCTTTCGACAGAAGAGAAAGTAAAACAGAAGGAAGAACTTATTCGTGATTATTCCATAAAATCGGAACGTGTACATACTATCAATCAATTATTAAAAGCTTACACATTATTTGAAATTGATGTGGAGTATGTGATAATGGATGGGAAAATAAAAATTGTGGATGAGCAAACAGGCCGTATTATGGAAGGCCGGAGATATTCGGATGGTTTGCATCAAGCGATCGAAGCGAAGGAAAATGTGAAAGTTGAAGCTGCTACACAAACGTATGCAACTGTTACTTTGCAGAATTACTTCCGTATGTACAGCAAACTTGCAGGTATGACGGGTACTGCGGAAACTGAAGCAGGTGAGTTCTGGGATATTTACAAACTGGATGTTGTTGTAATTCCTACCAACAGACCGATAGCTCGTATTGATTCAGAAGATTTGGTTTATAAAACAAAACGTGAAAAATATAATGCAGTAATAGAAGAAGTAGGAAAATGTGTGGCAGCCGGAAGACCAGTGCTTGTAGGTACTACATCAGTTGAGATTTCGGAATTACTAAGCCGTATGTTGAAACTGCGCGGCATTAAACACAATGTATTAAATGCTAAACAGCATCAGCGGGAAGCCGAAATAGTTCAGGAGGCGGGTAAAGCAGGAACTGTTACCATTGCTACTAATATGGCTGGTCGTGGTACGGATATTAAGCTTGGACCTGGAGTAAAAGAAGCAGGCGGATTGGCGATTGTAGGTACTGAGCGTCACGAATCGAGACGTGTTGACAGACAGTTGCGCGGTCGTGCCGGTCGTCAGGGTGACCCAGGTTCATCTCAGTTTTTTGCTTCTCTCGAAGATGATTTAATGCGTCTGTTCGGTTCCGAACGTATTGCTAAACTGATGGACCGAATGGGTATTCAGGAGGGTGAAGTGATTCAGCATTCCATGATTACCAAATCAATTGAACGTGCACAAAAGAAAGTGGAAGAGAACAACTTCGGTACTCGTAAACGATTGATTGAATACGATGATGTGATGAACAGTCAGCGTGAAGTAATTTACAAGAAACGCCGTCATGCCTTATTTGGCGAGCGATTGGCGATTGATGTTGCTAATTCAGTATATGATACCTGCGAAACAATTGTGAATGAATATCACGATGTGAAAGATTTTGAAGGGTTTAATATGGAAGTGCTTCGTGTGCTTGCGATTGAATCTCCGATAGGAGCAGAAGATTTTACGAGCCTTGATGCCGAAGAAGTTCTGGAGAAATTATATCATCAGGCTGAATCAACTTATACAAACAAGAATGATTTTATTGCAACCAAATCATTCCCCATTATTAAGGATGTCTACGAAAACCAATCACAGCAATTTGAGAACATAGTTACTCCGATGAGTGATGGAATAAAAAC
>CAIRRW010000109.1 GCA_903881065.1 uncultured Bacteroidota bacterium | reverse complement strand
CGTATTTTTTCAGCATAAACATATAATATGCTTTAGGGTTCATTTCTGTAGCTTTGTTAGCCCACTCCAATGCTGTTTTCAAGTCCTTATTGTTATCGTAATAATATCCTGCAGCCTGAAAATATGGACGGGAATCCTTTGCCAAAGCGGTCTCGATGTTCTTCATTATTTTAGAATCAATATCAGCCATAACTGAAAAAGCAACACGTGTATTTTCCCAAACCAACTCAATGTTAGTGTTTGTTGGAGTTACATCAGTAAAATTCATAGTAAATGTTTCTACTTTATTAGCAATAGAAGTTGGCTTTACAGTAAAACGCAACAATTCATTTTCCTTTTTGTAGTCAGCAACATTTCCACCTAAAGTTACATCCTTGTATAACATTATTTCCCATGTTTCTTTATTTGGAACAGTGTAAATGCCATATGTACCAGCAGCTACAGCGTTACCTTCTACCTTAACATCTTCACCAAAAGTTATTTTAGTAGTAGCATTTGCCCCGGTGCGCCATACTTTCCCGAAAGGAACTACATCACCATAAACTACACGTCCTTTAGCTCCGGGACGAGAATATTCAATTGTAATATCCGACAAAGCAAACGCTTGTTTAATTGTCTGTAAAGGGCTTGGAGCCGGAACTTTTAAAGTTTGAGCACTTGTAAAGATACTACCTGTAATCATGATTAATAAAGTAGCAAAGGTTTTCAATTTTTTAGCTTTCATTGAGTTTGTTTTTAATTTATTTATTTATATAATTTAATTGGGACGTAAAGTTAGTAATTTAAATGTTGAACCTTTAATTATGCATTTTTTATCAACGATTATCTCAAATTCTTATTCTTTACTTCGTGTTCTTATGAAAAGAGGATTGAGATAAAATTTCAAAATAATATAGAGTTTTGCTTGTATTCGGTTTTTGACTAAAATGTAATAATATTGTTTATTCTTTTGATTACAAAAACAATTGGGAAAAAGTTTGCATATTTGCAACATAGTAATGATTTCAATAATAATCCCAAACTATAATAAAGGTGTTTTTATAAAAGAAACACTCGACTCTTTGATGAATCAAAGTATTCCGAGTTGGGAGGCTATCATAGTTGATGATGGATCTACGGATGAATCTTTAAATATTTGCAAGGAGTATTCGATTAAAGACAAACGATTTGTTTTAGTTGAAAGAGACAGATTACCAAAAGGAGGTTCAACCTGTAGAAATATCGGGTTAAGTTTAGCAAAAGGTGAATATATTATTTTTATTGATTCAGATGATATTTTTGCACCGAACTGTTTAGAAGGAAGACTAAGTGAAATTAAGAATTCAATTTTTGACTTTGTTGTATTTCAAATAAATATCTTTCAGTTTAAACTAAATGATTCCAAACTCAAATGGAAAACATTAAAGGGAGATAATTTAGCTCAATTATTGCGGCATGAATTACCGTGGTGTATTATGTCTTGTATTTGGAAAAAAGGATTTTTATTGAGATTGAATGGCTTTATTGAATATTTTCCAAGATTACAAGATGTAGAATTACATACACGAGCATTGTTGGAAGAAAACGTTAAATACAAATTAGTTTTAGATAAAGAAGCAGATTGTTATTATAGAGTTGGGAATCAAAAAATAATTTCAGATTATAACATTTTTATTGATAATTGGACCAAGGGTACAGAATGTTATTTGAATTTCTTTAAAACCTATTTAATTG
>CAIRRW010000108.1 GCA_903881065.1 uncultured Bacteroidota bacterium | reverse complement strand
ATTAATCGTCTCTTTTTTTACTTCATGATTCTGTTTTCTCCTTCTAAAGCTTTAAAACTTCTTTCTAAAGCTTTAGAAACACATTTGAAAGCTTTAAAATCACTTTTTAAAGCTTTTTAAATCTTCTTGAAAGCTTTAGAAAAACTTTTTACAGCTTTAAAAATAATATTTCTGAACATTTTTTTATTTCTAAAGCTTTAGAAACACCTTCGAAACCTTTAAAAACACTTTCTAAAGCTTTGTAATTTTTTTCAGTCTCTTTTACGGAAGGATTATACCTCTTTACTCGCCCACACTTTTATATTAAAATCGTTATACAAGTTTTCTTGTGGGTAAACATTTGTTACCACATATACACATTGTTTATATTTTTTAAAGTTTATCATTCATAAAAACTTCGCTTTAAACATAGATGGACTATGTGGAGAAATTAATTTCTCTATTGTTTTACTTTCTTACTATGTGTCTATGTGGTTATGTTTTTATATTCCACGGGAAATCTCGCTGAACCATTAAAAGAAACAAGCTGGGATTTTTGATGAAGCAATACTGAATTATTTAGTACTATTGCATTACTATTTAAACATTCTTAATTCCCTTATGACCCTTTACAGCAAACTACAGAAAGCTATCTACGAAGAAGACGTAAAGGATGCCTATATAAAGGCATTAGGACTGAAAGAATACCAGAAGAATTTACTGGACATTCAAACTAAAGAGATTTGGTTTGAAGCCAAAGGCGATAGCAAAATAAGCACCTACGCTATGTTTACCCAACTGATGCAATATGTGCAGGATTCGCTTAACAAAGGCGAATACGTGCCGCCGTTTTTATGTGTGATAGATACTACCAAAGCGGCGATAATGAAAAGTACGGATGTAATTCCGTTCCTCGAAAAGAAAACTATTAAATGGGAAAGATTGCCAGCAGCAACACACAGGATGCCTTGGATGCTATATCGGTACATATCGGTACGCACTTTGTTAGTTTCAAAATAGAAACACATGAAGAAGAATTTATTAACACCATTAAAAATGCGGTAAAGAATGGTGATATAATACATACACAGATAACGCCTGACAATTTAAAACAGGTATTTGATAAATGGGTTAGAAATTATAAATGAAGAAAATTATTGATATTACAGGTACAATAGAAGTTGACAAAGATTATATAACAGTGTTCAATTATATTTCAAATTATGCAAACGATAAGTTTTGGCGTAAACCAATTAATGAAACAGTAATTAAAAAGAATCCAATAGAAATGGGTTCTCTGATAACCGAAAACATTTTTTTATCCCGTAAGATACCAAGCTATATTTCCAATTATAATTGCGTCGAATACATTCCCAACAAATCAGTAGAAATTGAAACAGTTCCAGAGGATAAATTCTGGTCGAAAAACACAAGAGACGTAGAAGCAATTAATGGTTCATCGTGCAGAATAACGTATAGATATCAAGTTGATACAGGTATTGTAAAACATGGGCTTGGTTTTAGTTTGCCCACTTTCCTTGTATACATGTACACCAATATTGAGATGAAAATGTATCTGAAAGCTCTTAAAAAGATATTGGAGAAATAAAAACAATATGTAAATATCCGATGGCGCGAGGTACTGTCATAAAAACCAAATAAAATCGCATTTGTTTTTTTCATACATTTGTATCAACCGAAAGAAAGCATACAGCGATACTTCGATGGATGTTTATCTTGTGTAGTCCCAGACTTAGTTTGGGACTATCTTTTTTAACCGAAAGAAAGTTCCAACTCCACATCTTTGGATGTTTTCAAAATATAATCTGGTTGATACATTTCTTTCTTTTTCCATAAAGTATAAACTAACACCAGCAATTTTTTTTTGTACCGCTGTATATGCTTTCATTTTTATTTTTGAATTTTCATAAACACTTTCATAAAGCGTAATAAAAGGTTTTTGTTCGTAGCGCACTACATTAAAAGCCGGTAGAAACAACGCTCTGCGAATATGGGAATTTCCTTTTTTAGATATTTTTGTTTTCCCAGTGTGCTTCCCTGATTGTTTTTCGACCACATCGTAACCTGCATAAGAAACTAATTGTGATTGATTTTCAATTAAAGTAAAACCATCCGTTTCTGCTACAAGTACTGCAAATGCAAGTAATCCAAATCCCTTTATTACACTTATCTGCTCAAAGTGTTCATTTAAAGCGGAATCATTCTTTATCATTGTTTTAACAAGGACTACTAACTTTTCTTTTTGTTTTTCAAGCAAAGCAATGTTTTGAGCTATCATTTTCTCTACTGTTTTTTCTCTATACATGGCATGCTCCAAAGCGTGCAACTGATTTTGAAAAGCAGTAATATGATATGTTATTCGTTCTATCTGCCTGGTAATGGTTCGTAACTGATAGAGATTTTTTGATGCAGGCTGCCAAAGTTTTAATCTTTGTTCACACACCATTTAAGCAAGGGCTTTGGCATCCAGCTTATTTGTTTTTGATTTAAAGCCTAACTATTCTTTGTAACGCTTTGCTTTGTTAGGCAAAATTACTGAAACAGATTGATTGTGTTCAAATAAATACCAGGCTAATTGCTCATGATAAACACCAGATGCTTCCACCAAAAACACAACTGGAATAGGCTGTTTATTATGTTTTTTTACCCAATCAAGGAAGAGTGTAAATCCTTTAGGATTATTCTCAAACTTGTGAGTTGCTTTAATTGTAACTTGCTGTTCTGTGTCAATAACAGAAAAACACATCGAATTTTTGCATAGCCATATCAATGCCTACGCCACATTTAAATAATTCCATAATAATTTTTTAATTAATGATTAATAAATAATAACAACTAAAAATACAAAAATCTTCGGTTGTCTTCACTCATAATTTATTCCAGATTGTAATACAAAGACTACATCTGTAAGTACTGTTCAGACTTTGAAAGAAAAACACAAACGTGATTCCTCGCGCACAACATAGTTAATTAACTTGTCTCGCGTCTTTTGTTTTACGTTTGTGTTTTTGCGCCTATTGTTCGTTTAAATTAATAATTTTGCGAAGATATGAGTTTCTTCTACTTGTGGCACTTATTAAGTGATGTCCACACCACTACACAAAGTTCTTAACTCCTTTATTTCTTTAACTTGCAGAAACTAAAACAAAAAAACGTGTACATTTGAAAATAATTTAAAGTAGGAGAGGGTAGTAATAAAAACAACTACCACTTTAATAAAAACAACCCCAAAACAATATGAGAAAACTAATATTTTTTATGCATCCATCACTCGATGGTTTTGTGGCAGGACTTAATGGAGAAATGAACTGGATAAACATTGATGAAACAATGTTTGACTTTGTAGCCACCATGACTGATAAAGCCGACACGGCGCTTTATGGCAGGGTAACGTATGATATGATGCAGAGTTATTGGCCTACAGCAGGAGATAAACCGGATGCTTCAAAGCACGACAAAGAACATTCGGCTTGGTATAACAAAGTTTCAAAAATTATTTTATCAAAAACAATGAATGATAAAGGACTTGTTAATACCACCGTTATTGCTGACCAACTTACAGAAAATATTAATAAAATAAAAAAACAGGACGGGAAAGATATTCTTATCTTCGGAAGTCCATCTGCTTCTCATCCATTATTAAGTGAAGGTTTAGTAGATGAGTTCTAGTTATTTGTTAATCCGGTTTTACTTGGTAAAGGCATGCCGCTATTTAAAGGTATTAAAGAAATAACCAAACTGAAACTTATAGAAACCAAAACATTTTCCTGTGGAGTGATTGCACTTCATTATGAAACAAAACGCAATACACTATAAGCTGTCAGAAAGCAATGTCTGTTGTTTCTTCGTAACCGCTTAATCGATTGTATTAGCTTAAACAATAGGAAATGAAATATAAAATAAGAACAATGAAAAATAGATGTAATGAAAAATAGAATTTCCGTTTACTTGTTTTTACTTTTTCATCTATCCAGTTTCTGTCAGAAGGACACACCTGTGTATGCAATTGCTGATCCAATGCCCGAATTTGCAGGTGGTATTGCGGCTATGAATAATTACTTCAAAGAAAAAATAAAGTATCCCGAAAAGGAAATGCAGGCAGGTATCACCGGCAAGGTGTTTCTTCAGTTTATGTTAAAGCCGATGGAACACTTACAGACATTATAGAAATAAAAGGCATACCCAACGGAAAAGGATTAACCAAGGAAGCAATACGTGTAGTGAAAAAGATGCCGCCATGGAATCCTGGTAAACGCAATGGAGTAGCAGTAAATGTAAAAATGACGCTGCCGGTATCTTTTGCACTAAGTAGCCAGACACATACTGTTATTGATGATAAAGCGGCTGCCATTCCTGATTCGGCTACTGCTACTACACAAGGGATAGCAAACTATATAATGGCGAATTTTGTCGGAGAAAATGATAGAGTACGTGCCATATTTGTGTGGATAGGTAAAAACATTGTGTATGATATCGATAATATGTTCTCCATAGATTTCAGTGAAAAAGATGAGGTGAAAATTTCAAAAGCATTAAAAAGCAGAAAAGGAATTTGTATCCATTATGCTTTATTGTTTCAGGATGTTTGTACTAAAATGGGTATAAAGTCGTACGTGGTTACCGGATATACCGAGCAAAATGGAGTAGTGGACCACTATCCTCATGCATGGTGTGCAGCTTATATCAATAGAAGCTGGTATATGTTCGATCCTACTTTTGGTTCGGGTTATTTAGATGAAAAAGGAAAGTTTATTAAAAAGGACAGAAATGATTTCTTTAAAATACCTCCTCGCAAGTTTGTTGCCTCCCATCAGCCATTTGATTATATGTGGCAGTTTTTAAACTATCCGGTTAGTGCTCAGGATTTTTACAAGAACAAAACCCAGGAAGATACCACTAAACATTTTTTTAATTATATCGACTCCATCAGCAATTATGATAAACTTACCCGAACAGATCAATTGATTGCCACCGCAAGAAGAATGGAAGCCAATGGAATTAAAAACATGCTTTTAAAAGACAGGCTGGATGAAATAAAGAACGCAATAAAGGGGTACAGAAAAATGGATTTGGTAAACGAATATAATGCTGCCATTGCCAATTATAATGAAGGAATATACAATTCAAATGAATTAGTTTATTACCACAACAAGCAGTTTAAACCAATAAAAAGTGATTCGGCTATACTTGCAATGGTTACTTTAATTGATGTTGATTTGAATAATTACCAATCAAAATTAAATGATGTAAAACAAAAAATGAAGGAAGGAATTGAAATGGATGCAGAGTTTGTAAATTTAATCAAGACGCAGGAAAAAGCATACGACCAGTTTCTACCGGCAGTAAATGAACAAAGAGAGTTTGTAAAAAAGTATTTAAAAAAATCAAAAGCCGAACGCAAGACTGCTTTCTATAGTAAATAATAAATTCACTTATAGGTTTAGCATTCCGCTTCTGCAGTTGTAGTAAGTAACTTGTCAATAGAGAATTTAAAAGTAGCTCGGTTCATAAATGAAAAAGAATGGAACCTGTAAAATTGTTCCTCCTTTACATAATTTAAATGTAGTTTTGTTATTGAAAGTTCGTATAAACTAAAACAAAAAATATGAAAAAAGTAATTTACCTTGTAGTTGTAGTTGTTTTAACAGCCTGTGGCAACCGCCAATCAAAAGAAAACAAAACAGAATTTAAAGATACTGTAAAGCAAGTAAAAAAGGAAGAGCCTAAGGTTGATTTAACGGTACCTGCAATACCTGCAGATTATGTAAAAACAAGTTTAACTAAAATAGGATTTAAAGCCACCATGATGACACCAAAGAAGGTGGATATGCAAAAATCAGAATTGGATGATAATCAAGGCGACCGCCCTGAATATATTGTAAATGCATTTACAATACCTACAGGAGATGCCGAACATGACAAAACTTTTGGAGGGTTATCAGCAGAGGTTGAATTATATACTACACAATGGGATTTGAAAAAACATACTGATTACATTAAAACAAGCGTTATCTCCGGTTTTAAAAGAATATTAAAACAAGGTGCAGATTATATTATGTATTCAACACAACCAAACAATACCAGCTTTCAGCCAATAAGGGCAAAGGATAGTGAGGTATTTCATTTTCTTATGATAGTGAAAAACGACAAGGATAATAAAACGTATTGTGTGCGTTCTAATGATTCATTTGACTTTTCACGCGAAGAGATGCTTCAACTGTTTGCAATTGCTCAAACTATTGAGTGGAAATAAATAAAATCCTTTTATTCTTAAAAAGTGAATGTTTGCTGATAAAATAAGGTATTTCTAAATCGAAACATTAATTTCATACAAAATGAAACAAAGATCAATGGTATTCATCGTAATTACTTGTATTACTATGCTGGTTTCCTGTGGCAACAGGCAGCAGGCAAACAATACCATAACAAAGCCGGAAACACCACAGGCACTGCAAGATGGCAATAGCGAACTTAAAAGTTTTACAAGGTCCAGCAACGATCTTACAGAAGAACTTTATCAGGAACTGGTGGACAAAACTCCTGCCCTTAAAAAACTGGAAGAAGATATTAATGCCCTCCAGCCTAAACAAAGTGTAGTGGAGGAAACATATAATAAGTATGTCGGTAAATCCAGTATGTATTATGCCAATGCCTCAACTAAAGCATCAACAATAAAAGATAGTTTGCTCAAGCGTAAAATAATAAACCTCATAACAAACAGTAACAATCAATACATAAACAAAACAAAAAATCTAACCTCGTTATTACATCATATTTCTGGTAATACTTCTTCTCTGGTAGACCACCATTTAGTATTAAAAATAGTGTTGACTCTTCCCTTAATTGAGAAATATCAGAACGACAACCCACCTGATAAAAAAGAGTTTAAGGACTTAATCTATAAACAGGAGAAACTCATAAAATAAACTGATAGTTTAACATCAAAGTATTAATGAGTAAACAAATTACCTGTTTCTGTTAAACGTTTTCGAGGACATTCGATAATAATTCACTTAAAACATAGTATTTTAGAACTGTTTAAGATGAAGCGTAAGATTTTTCGGTCGAGTATATTAAAATATCCGACTAGTTAAATATTTATCTACATTTGTAAAATCTAAAACAAATGAAAGTAATTAGTCAGAAAATAATTGAAACCCACAAAATTGAGTTAATAGATATAGGGATATTAACTATTCATAACTTTGAAACAAGGATCCAAACTGTTGAAGACATGAAGCTGCTTATCAGCGTTATTGGTATTTTAACTAATAAGCAAAAAATGCCCATACTTCATACCTTCGATCAGTTTTCTCTTCCTAATAAAGAAATTCGTGATTTTTGGGCCTCGAATGATACATGTATATATAGTAAGGCAGATGCTTTTATTGTTTCATCGTTAGGTCACAAGATTACTGGAGATTTTTATTTAAATATTGAGAAACCTTCAAGACCAACCAAATTGTTTTCAAATAAAATAAAGGCTATTGAATGGTTAAAGAAGTTTATTTAGGATACCTTTCCGTTTCCAGTCCGTTTATTTGCATATTATATACAAAGGGTAACGAAAAAGAAGGAAATATCTAATAAGAGAAACAATCAAAACTTTTGCCGTGTCTTTAATACTATAAATTAATTATACTGAAGTTTATTTTTGTATTCTACAAAATATGTTTCATAATTCAGCATTTAATTGTTTAATTTTGAAACGAACCAATACCAAATCAATACATGAAAATCATATCAAAATTGCTAGTCGCTAACCGTGGCGAAATAGCTATTCGTATCTTGAGAGCTGCGAGTGAGTTGCACATCAAAACCGTTGCTGTTTATACCTACGAAGATCGTTATTCTCTGCATCGCTATAAAGCCGATGAGGCCTATCAAATAGGGAAAGACACTGATCCATTAAAGCCTTATTTAGATATCAATGAAATTATAACTGTTGCAATCCGTGAAGGTGTTGATGCAATTCATCCCGGTTATGGTTTTTTGTCTGAAAATGTTGAGTTTGCAACTAAATGCAGGGAAGCAAATATTCTTTGGGTAGGTCCCGATCCGGAAGTAATGGCGCAGCTTGGCGATAAAGTAGCTGCCAAGAAGGTTGCTCTTAAAGCAAATGTTCCTTTAATTGCTGATAGTAAAATTAACCTAACTGATATTACTATTGTTCAGGCAGAAGCAAAAAGAATTGGATTTCCATTAATGCTGAAGGCGGCAGCAGGTGGAGGAGGAAGAGGTATGCGTGTGGTTCGCGACGAAAAATTACTTGAACAGCTTTTTAATGAAGCCAGGCGTGAAGCCAAAACAGCTTTTGGAGACGATACTATTTTTATTGAAAAGTTTATTGAATCGCCAAAACATATTGAAGTACAGATTTTAGGAGATAAGCATGGTAATATCGTACATCTCTTTGAACGTGACTGTAGCGTACAGCGCAGATTTCAAAAGGTTGTTGAAATAGCTCCTGCTCCTAATCTTAAACAGGAAACTAAAGACAAATTATACAAATATGCACTTGCAATTGCCCGTGAAGTAAATTATAACAATGCAGGAACTGTTGAGTTTTTAGTTGATAAAAGTGAGAACATTTATTTCATTGAAGTAAATCCACGTATTCAGGTAGAACATACGGTAACCGAAGAAGTAACAGGTATTGACATTGTAAGAAGTCAGATTTTAATTGCAAGCGGACATGAATTATCAAGTCCTGGAATATTTATAAAAAGTCAGGAAAGTCTTCAATGCAATGGGTTTGCTATCCAGTGCCGCATTACAACTGAAGATCCTGAAAATGATTTTAAACCTGATTACGGAACTATCGTTGCATACCGCAATGCCGGTGGATACGGTATTCGCATTGATGAAGGCAGCTCCTATCCTGGAGTAAAAATTTCTCCTTTCTTCGATTCAATGCTAGTAAAAATTACTGCAAAAGGAAGAACATTAAAAGGTACAAGTCTGCGATTATTGCGAACGCTGAGAGAATTCAGAATACGTGGTGTTAAAACAAATATTCCTTTTCTGGAAAATCTGATTATGCACGAAACCTTTCAACAAGGTAACATCACAGTCAACTTTATTGCAGATCATCCTGAGCTAACACGTCTCAAGAAAAAAGCAGACAGCGGAACAAAGGTTTTAAAATTTGTAGCGAATACAATTGTAAATGGCAATCCCGATGTGAAAATTATTATTCCGAATAAAACGTTTGTTCCTGCCAAATTACCAGACAGTTCAGCAATAAAAGTGCATCCCGAAGGAACAAAACAATTACTCGATAAACTTAAACCTGTTGAATTCTCAAAATGGGTTAAGAGTCAAAATCAAATTTTGTTTACTGACTGTACCATGCGCGATGCTCATCAATCATTACTAGCTACACGTGCACGTACCACAGATTTGATTCCATTCGCAAATTCGTTTTCAAAACATTTTCCACAAATGTTTTCAATGGAAGTTTGGGGCGGAGCAACGTTTGATGTTGCAATGCGTTTTTTACATGAAAGTCCATGGGAAAGACTTGAACTTTTGCGAGAAGCAATGCCTAATACTTTATTGCAAATGCTGATAAGAGGCGCCAATGCTGTTGGCTACACTGCTTATCCCGACAATCTGGTGGAAAAGTTTATTGAGGTATCTGCTGAAAAAGGAATAGATATTTTCAGGATTTTTGATTCATTGAACAGCCTAGAAAATATGCGAACAAGTATTGATGCTGTTATTAAAAACACAAGTTCAATAGCAGAAGTATCTATGGGTTATTCAGGTGATATTTTAAATCCTGCCCGCCCTAAATTTAATTTAAACTATTACTTAGACCTTGCCAAACGCATTGAGGATACAGGTGCTCACATACTTTGTATAAAGGATATGGCAGGATTATTAAAACCTTATGCAGCAGAAAAACTAATTTCAGAATTGAAAAAGTCAATAGATATACCAATTCATTTGCACACACACGACACTGCCGGTATTCAATCGGCAACTTATTTGAAAGCTATTGAAGCAGGCGTAGATATTATCGATGTAGCACTTTCTTCTATGTCAGGACTAACTTCTCAACCGAATTTCAATGTGCTTATCGAAGCGCTGAAAGGAACTCCGAGATACAATCATTATGATATAAATACATTGAATGCGTATAGTAATTATTGGGAAAATGTGCGCGAATACTATTACCCTTTTGAATCTGAATTAAAATCAAGTACGGCAGAGGTTTACAAACATGAAATCCCTGGTGGCCAGTATTCAAATTTGAAACCGCAGGCTTATTCATTGGGATTAGCTGAACGAATGGATGATATTAAACAGGCTTACATAGATGCCAATGAATTGTTTGGTGATATTGTTAAGGTTACTCCTTCCTCAAAAGTAGTTGGTGATTTAGCCATGTTTATGGTAAATAGTAATCTAACAAAGCAGGATGTGTTGGAAAAAGGAAATACTCTTTCGTTTCCAAATTCTGTAAAAGGAATGTTGAAAGGTGAACTTGGTCAACCGGATGGCGGATGGCCAAAGGACTTTCAGAAAATGGTATTGAAAGATGAAAAACCTTTTGTGGACTTGCCAAACAAACATTTGTCACCTGTAGATTTTGAAAAAGAATTGAGTGACTTTAGAAAAAAATTCTCATCGGATTCCTCATTGGAAGATTTCCTTTCTTATAAATTCTATCCAAAAGTTTTTGAGGAGTATTATTTGAATAAGGAAGAATGGGGAAATGTGAGCGTAATTCCAACTACATCATTTTTTTACGGATTGAAATCCAATGAAGAAATTATTATAAAGATTGCTGAAGGAAAAACTATTATTGTCAAATTTTTATATAAATCAGAACCTGATGATAAAGGGATGAGGACAGTTTATTTTAAACTTAATGGACAAACGAGAGCACTTGAAGTTAAAGACCATTCAATTAAAACCGATTTTAATCACAACAAAAAAGCAAACGGAGAAAAAGAAATCGGTGCTCCATTACCGGGGTTACTAAGTAAAATATGGGTAAAGCAAGGTGAAAAAGTAAAATTGAATCAACCATTGTTTACAATTGAAGCAATGAAAATGGAAAATACTGTTGTAGCAAATATTGCTGGGGAAATAAGTAATATTTTACTAAAAGAGAATTCATTAGTTGAATTAAATGATTTGGTTATCGAGATTAAATAAAATGCATCTGATATGTGAATTTTGTAAGTTTTAGATGATACTGTCAGAAATTGTGGAAATTTAATTAACAAATCGAATTTTCAACGAATGATAGAATTGGCAGAGAATATTTTTGCCACCAAAAATGACCCCAATCAATTGGATGTTAATGAAGAGGTAATTGAACATTTGTTGAAAAATGGTGTTTAAGGAGTTTTGAAGAAAAGGAATAGCTAAGAAACATTCGATAGCAGCCATTGAAAATATGCATAAAGAACATCCGCTGAAAGCATTATTTGTGTGGGTATTTAGTATAGAAGGTGATTTAGCTTCAGAAGCATTAGCTAAGCAAGTAAGGTTACCTTTGTATAAAAGAAAATGAATTACTTCTCCCAGAAATAATTCATACTAACTAATCAACGTTGTAAATAAACTGGAAAAGGAGACTAGCACATGGACTTTGTTTAGCTTACTATTCTTGCTTCAGGAAAAAGTGATTTCCACTTTTCAAAAGCTTCAAGCGAACGAACTGTTATTATTGTTTTATAATCAATCTGAATTTTGATTATCGGACGGCTACCATCATCCACTGTTTTTCTTTTAATAAATATTTTCATCTTGTTTTTTATTTCGTTTTTAATTACATTACAAAGTAACACCTAAAATTTACCGCCGACGGTAATTGTAAAAATGATAAACCTGTAATAGTTTCTACTACAAAGTCATTATCTTTTAAAAGTTAGGGTAATTATTGATTTTAATCATGCAAAAAGTTAAATAATTTCTACCTTTGTTAAAACATTAAAAGCCATGAAGAATTTAATAAAGTACTTACCCTTATTATTATTGTTTACATCTTCTTGTACGTCACCAAACAATAAAGAGTTGCCAAGAAATAACATAGGGGAACCCGCTTCTATTACCAAAGAACAACAACTGAATAATATTCCTTGGGTAGATCCTGCATTATTTCCTTCAACTAAGGGATGTTAAATTCAATGATTTGTTAATTGATAAGTTACAAAGCGGAAAAATCGAAATAACTATTTTAAAATATTCTTTATTAGATGGTTATCTTTCTTCATCCATCGTATCATAAACAATCCACTAACTTTTAGAAACATTACAACACCTATAACAAGTGCAGTTGATATTATTGTTATTGCGGCGATATATTTATTTGTCATTTTTATTGGTATTTAATAAGGTTAAATATTTCTTTGAAAGTGCCTTTATTATTCCTTTGACGTAGCTATAAATAAATAGTTTAATTATAAAATCGCGACAATACTGAAATTTTTTTAATGATGTTAAAACAACAAAATAT
>CAIRRW010000107.1 GCA_903881065.1 uncultured Bacteroidota bacterium | reverse complement strand
CTCTGGATATTCATACATTAAACTTGCAAATAAACATCCTGAAATCCCACTAAGCACTGTAATGTTTTGGTCGGGGATAAGTCCCAAAAGGTTTGGTGCAAGTTGTAATTCGCCCAATATCTATAGGCAGGATTTAGTGGAGTCAGCATATTTAAAAGAAGTAAGAGTTAATAAAAAGAGTAGAGTAATAAGTTACGCGGCTCCTGATTCATTATTCATTCAAGATGGAATTGTACAAAGAAAACAATTACAAATTCTCGTTAATCATTTAACCAGACCAATAAATTTTATTAATGAAAATGGCGAGGAACCACCTATGGCATATACTGAAAATGTATTGAAAAGTGATTCACTACTAAATTATGATAAAAATAAATTGAGTATTAACAGTTGGGCAACCTATACAGCTACTAAGAAAACACATATGAGAAATTTATATTCGTCACAGTTTATGGATAGTATTCCTCAACTTAAAAATGCATCGTTTACTTTTTATTGTGTAGAAGGTGGACCAATTGACCGATATGAATGGAATCCATCGAAGACTACAAATTCAAAGATAAAAGGAAATTATTATTCAACACCTGATTTTTATCCGAGAACGCCCGACAATTGGAAGTTGTGGACAGGAGCCTGGCATGGATGGAAATGGATAAATGATGGAAGAAAAGTTGAGATAAAAGCAGGTGATAAGTTTTTTTCACCATTTATTGCTGCTGGTTGGGCTACAAATCCGGAAGCGGATATGCGGCCTGCACAATGGCTTGGATTGCTGAAATGTTTATCGGTAATAGGCGCAGAATTCTATTACACAGGCTATTTTAATTTAAGTAAACCGTTTTCCAAACCAGAAAATTATATTTGGCAAGCAGCCATGCCTGCTTATGCGCAAGCTGTTACTACTCATTTTGCTGATGTTTTCAGAAATGGAAATGTGTTATTTGATAGTAAAGGTTCACCAATTGTTACATATCCTGTGGCTGATAAAGATGTGTTGGTGGCTGTTAGAAAACACGATACAAAACAACAATATATTATCGCTGCTACGGTTCAGCCATCGTCGAATACAGAAAGGTTCCCTTTAAATAAAAACGTGGAAATTAAGATTGATGAGGAAACCTTGATAATAAAAACGCGCAGGCAAGGCAGTGTTTATTTTTTAGATAAGTCGGTAAAGCCTTATGTCTTCTATCAGTTGGATAGGTGGCATCAATATGAACATCCTTCTCGCTGGAGAAAGGAATTGATTTATGAGGCGGAAGTATTTGATACTGCTGCGGCCAATATTCAAATTAAAACAAATAATACTACTACAGATAATAAATTAGATTTTACTTCTGCCGAATCATACATTGATTTAAATAATCGCCAATGGGTTGGTTACACAGTTAATTCCAGAGACGTTGAACATCTTTCCAGCACCATTTATATAATGCTGTATGTTAAAAATGAGAAACATTTATCAGGAGAAATTACAATTAATGATTTTAAGAAAAGTTTTTCTTCGCCTAAAAACAAAGACTGGAATTGGATAAAAATCGAAGTCCCAAAAGAAGTATTTATGAAGAATAAATATTCCATTCTTAAAATAAATTCTTCTACTGATAATTTTGAATTGGATAAAGTGGTAATTACCGAACCAGGTTTGAAAGCTAACTTTAAAGAGTATTAGTGTTAGGGATTAGTTTTTTCTTTCAAGAATTGAATTGTCTAAATAATCGAAGAATTTAATAATTCTGTTTTCTTAAAATATGCTTGAGTAAATTCAAATTTTTTAACTAATCAATTTATACTTTATCCAAGATCTATTCATTTAGTCATGAGGATAGTAGGTTTAATCTTACCTCAAAATTACTTTCTGTTCTACACTCCAAGCTTTGGGTTTCTCGGCGAATAAAATTTTTGTTTTGCTCCAAACTGATTTGAATAACTCGGAATTTCGATAGTTGTTCAAATCGTTTTCGGAAAGCCAATAACTGTATGTAAAATAAATGTGAGGAGCATTTATATCGTTTAATAATTCGAGGTGGGTGCAGCCGTCCATGGCGCGTATAAGGTGTTTGGAGGCATTGAAGATTTCAAGAAATTCGTCTGTCCTTTCTTTTTGAAAAGTCATTTTAACTATTCTTATTATCATCCGAACTGAATTGTTATCTGGTCGTTGGTTCTATAATTTAGCAGTGATGAGGCTTTGCCCATATTCATTGCAATTTCGAGATAGCCGGAAGAATTGAAAAGGACGACGATTTCTCCTTCTGGAGCATCGTTATAAAACGTACTTATTTTTTTTATTTCGTTCCCCTTTACATTGATTTCAAAGGGTCTTCCTTTGCCTACCTGATTGAATAAAGTACGACTGATATTGGAAATAACATTATCATAACTATCAATATAAATAACTGTTCCTCGTATCATATCACCTATGGAAGCCGCACGGAATGGGATACTTTGATACAATTCGGATTTTACAACACCCAATTCTTCCAACGGCTTTCCATTTGCTAAATGACAAGCGGCATTTACAAATACATCGAGAGTTGGGAATATAGAGGTGTTAGGAGGCAATGCAATTATTTTATCAATATGATTTTCGAGAAGTAAGTGAAATATTCCATTATCTGCACCAATAAAATAATGCCCGTCAGAATATACCACCACTTGTGATGCCAATTTAGTTTGCTCTGTTTTAACGCCTATTATATGTATACTGCCTTTCGGAAAATTAATGTATGCATTTTTCAATACAAAAGCGGTTTCGGGAATGTTATATTTTTCGATGCGATGAGAAATATCAATTACAGAAACTGTAGGGAGTTTATTTAAAATAGCACCATTTATTGCACTCACATAGTGATCCTTGGTTCCGAAATCG
>CAIRRW010000106.1 GCA_903881065.1 uncultured Bacteroidota bacterium | reverse complement strand
TAAGTTTATACCTTTGGCTCTCTTTATGCAAGTTATAGTCCCGATAGTATACGCACTTCTCCTTATTTTGTTGATTTACAAGATGAAGTTCTTTGAGATACCTGGATTCTCAAAGGGTGCAATAGTTTTTGTTTTTATTGTTAAAATCATTGCAGGAACATCTGTATGGTGGATTTATAATTATTATTATCAAGGAGGAGACTTTCAAAATTATTTTAATGATGGAAACAAATTATTTCAACTATTAATTGATAATCCTAAACTGTTTCTGCAGGTTGTATTCAGTAATAAACCTTATCCTGAATTACAAATCTGGAAGAATAGTTTTGATTCAACATTATATAATGATGCACGAACCATTTCGTTATTAAATATGTTTTTTCGATTTTTCTCATTCGGATATTTTCATGTTCATACGGTATTTATGTGTTTTTTATCATTGATTGGACTAACGGCCTTGTTCAAAACATTTGTTAAATATTTATTGAATCATAAAAACAAATTATTCATTGCTCTATTCTTCGTCCCATCCGTTTTATTCTGGAGTTCAGGAGTATTGAAAGAAGGGTTACTGTTTTTCGGATTAGGCATCTTTTTATATTCAACTAATTGTGGGATGCCAACAAGTTATACTTTGAAAAAGATATTCTTCATTCTGTTTTCTATTTCGATATTATTATTGATTAAAGTTTATGTGATACTGGCATTATTACCAGGGCTGGCATTAAATGTATTGGTTAATAAAACATCAGAAAAATTTGTAGTGTTAAAATACTTTTCAATAGTTATTTCATTTGCTGTAGTTACGTTACTATTGGGTTTTATTAATCCGGATTATAATGTTTTGAAAATTATTAGAGACAAACAGGTGAATGCGATATTAGAAGCAAGAGGAGGTGTTTACCTGGAGAACAATCAAAAAGTAGTTTGCATTAATTTTAATAACAGATTAAAAGAACTGAATCATATATCCAAAGATACATTTAAAATTACGCAAGGAAGTGATTATATCTATTGGCAGGCAAATGATATGTCAAGATTCGATTCGGTAAAAGGATCGACGGACACCTCGAAATATAAATTAGATTATAACATAGTTCCCGCACAAAGTATACTTCATATTGATATACTAAATACTAATTTCAGTAACTTTTTTATCATCTTACCCGCAGCATTATTTAATTCGATTTGTGAGCCTACACTTTGGAATATCAATAGTAAAATTCAATTATTTTCAGCTATTGAAAATGTAATCATTGTACTCTTAATTATTGTTGCGCTATTTTTCATAAACAGGAGGGCAGAAAACAAATCCTTCATTATTTTCTGTATAAGTTTTGTTATTATTCTGTTTGTACTTATTGGTATTACAACGCCTTCTGTGGGAGCTATTGTTCGTTATAAAACACCTGCGCTTCCATTTCTTCTGATATCATTAATTCAAATTACAAATAAGAAGAAAGAAACTTCACATGATTAGTACTTCGGATTTTTATATAAAATAAGGTATACCAAACCCTGTTTTAAATCTTTAATTACAGTCCAGTTTCTTTTAACATCTTCAACCTGTTCGGGAATATCAGTATTGATTACATTTGTTTGCAGATAATATTTATAAGTATTTAAAGGACCTCGCCAGACATTAGTATAATGAAAGGATGAATCGGTAAGGTAAGAAAATTGTTTGTCGGCAATTAATGGAAATTGTGTTCCTATATCTGATGGTGCAATTTTATTTTCTACTATGAATCTATCCATTTCATTTTTCATTTTGAAATAAGGAAGTACTTTTAAGGAAGAATCCCAACCGTTACCAAACCGCTCGGGATAAAGCCAGATGTTGCCGGTACATAATGTTACAGATACAATAGTGATGACAGCTATAAATGATTTTTTTGATTTTAACTGTTCGATAATATAACAAGCCGCAATAATTAAAATTAAATAGGTAAACATAAAATAGCGGTGCCCAATGGGGTTGGAAATAGCTGCCATAAAAATGCTAGTAACCATAAGGGGTATCAAGAGTAAGTATAAAAGCAACTTAAATTTGACTGTGATTCTTAAACGTCGGGATAAAATGTACCAGCCGATAATGGTTATCAGCCATAGTATTATCCGCCCAAAGTCAATTAGTTTCCACGAAATAAAACCTAATTGTTTTATCATCATCATCAATGAATTTGTTTTCTCATCGTTGTTTTCATACATTGGAGAAAAGAAATACCAGCCTGTATTTATTTTGTGGAACAAAGACCAAATGATGATTGCAATGGTGGCAGGCAGGTAATAAATAAATAATTTTATCTGAAAGAATTTATGTTCTTTATAAAATTGTAATTGCTGAAAAATAAAAATAGCGGCAACTAAAAACAGCCCTCTGAAATTACTCAAAGCAAGCAATAATAAAGAGAAATGGAGCAATTTGAATTTCTGCTGGAGAAGAAGATTAATACTCACCATGAAAAAATAAAGCGGAATAATATCATATCCCATCAATAAACTTTGAGTATTAAATGTAGGCTCTAGTAACAATAGAATAATAGCAACAGGTATCATTTTATCAGACAGGAAATACTTCGCAACTTTATAAAATTCAAATACAATTCCAATTATAAAGGGAAGGATGACAAGGTGCGAAACAAGTAACGTTCTGCCAAAAAGTTTCCAGGCAAGACTCATGTACAACTGATAGAAATAAAATCCTCTTAAATCAAGTGAGGAAGGAGCAATTATTGTTTTAAATCCATTGAAATAATAATGCGACGAAAGCTCGGAGTAAATGGTATTGTCCCAAAAGAAAGGGATGGACGAACTGAAAAAAGTTAAGGCAACATAAAATAGTAAAGCAAATAATAGTACTAATTTACTCTTCATCATTTCTGACAACTTCAGCAATACTGTACTGAGGTTTATTATTTATTGACAGATAAATACGGCCGATATATTCGCCGATTATACCAAGTGACATTAATATTAAACCTCCGAAAAATATTATCAGTACAACCACGGAAGTCCAGCCACGCAAGTAATCCCGATGATAATAATAATCGAGCAGATATTTAATAATTAAACAGAAACCAAATACGGATGCACCAAACCCGGCAAATATTGCCATGCGAAGCGGTGCTATGGAAAACCCGGTGAGTGATTTTAGAAACAAACTCAGCATTCGTTTTTTATTGTAATTACTTATGCCTTCTTTTCGCTCAAAATGTTCTACAGTTATTTGAGTAAGATTATTGGTGATGGTTAATATAATGCCATTTACATAAGGGAAAGAGCCCGAAAAGCTTATTATCTCATTTGCTATTTCCCGCTTAATAGCTTTGAAAGAAGAAAGGTAAATGTGCTTTGGTTTTTTAAGGAATATTTCCATCACTTTGCCATTAATTTTGCTGGAAATGTTTTTAAAAACACTTTGTTTCTTCACATCGAAATTGGCAAAACATACATCATAACCATTTTTACATTCGTTATATAGTTTAATAATATCTTTAGGGTTATGCTGTAAATCATCATCCATCAATACCAGTATTTTACCTGTTGAAATGCTTAGGCCGGCCATTATTGCATTATCCTCACCACTATTTTTACGAAGATTAACACCTATAATATTTTTATTCTGTTGGTGGGCTTCCATTATTTTTCTCCAGCTTGCATCGGCACTGCAATCGTTCACGAGGATAAGTTCGAACGAATTAAAAGAGGAAAGAGCCGAAATTATTTCTTCACACAGTATGGCAATAGTATTTTCACTATTAAAAACAGGAATAATAATGCTTATCTCGGTATTGTTCATTTATAATAATTAATTGCAAATGTAACAATAAGAAAACAGGTGCTGCTTTTTGTAATGTTTTTGGTTGGTATTTATGCCTTCGGATTTGGCTTTATATTATTTGTGAGCGATGAAAACTTATTGCACCACCACTTTTCTGTTTGTCACCGTTTTATTCGCATCAGTTATTTGTACAAAATAAATACCGGTTGGCTGAGCAGTTAAATTTATAGTTGATTTTTGATTTCCGATATTAGTTTGATAAACAATATCACCTAATACATTTATTACTTTAATACTCCCTTCTTTTATATTTTGAACATCGATAGTAATTATTCCGTTTGACGGATTTGGATAAATAGAAACGGAATTGGCAGCATTGGAAATTTCGTTTACTGAGGTGGAAAGATAACTGCAACCTGAAGTAGCATTGCCTGAATTGGAGATAACGATACTATCTAAATAATAAGTTTTGAGACTTGCAGGCGGCACACGAAAAGCAATACGATTATTAGTTGAAGTGGTGGTGATTGAAGTATTGGTGAGTTCCCAAGTGGCTGACCCAGGCCAAACTGATTTGGTGTATGATGCAGTGAAGCCTGTGCCCATAGCATCGGATACGACTCCAATCTCGAAATTTTCGTTAAACGAACTGCTCTGACGAAGATAAACTTTTACATTATGAACTCCATTTGTTATAACCGGCGAAATATAATACGTTGGATTATTTGATGAAGCACCGCCGCAGCAACTATACATACCGCCGCAGTATATACCGGATTGCACAGGCGTACTTGCTGTAAAAAAATCATTTGTTGATGGAACCGATGTGGCATTATATCCTGTCCAGCAATTATCTGTGCCTGTGCCGCCAGCTTCAAATGTTTGAACTAAATTATACGTTTGGCTGTATGCTTTAGATACTAAAGCTGTTGATAATGTAATGATTGATGTGGTAAGAATTAGTAGTGTTTTTTTCATGATTATAGATTTAGTTATTATACTGTTTAATATTACAAAGCTAAGATAAAAAGTAGTATTAAAATAAACGTTCTCTCTCCATCCAATTGTATAACTTTATTTCCATTTTCTTCCTCTCCTTTCGACGAATATTTTCAAAAGCGTGAAGAGGTGGGCGAACAGGAAGAGGTGGAAAAAAATAAAATCGTGCCAATTATTACGCCACATTTACTTATCAACGATTGTATTTATTATTCGGCTTATTAGTTTGCATTAGTATATCTTCGTATCGGATTCATCCAAAGCCTTTAGTAATAATAGAAGTAAAAACTCTATAAAATCTACATCCTTAAATTTATCTATCGACAAATTAAAGACTAAAGG
>CAIRRW010000105.1 GCA_903881065.1 uncultured Bacteroidota bacterium | reverse complement strand
TTTTATTAAATAAATTTAAGGAATCTGTTGCGGAAAACTTATTCCCATCAATATACATTTCATCCCAATCAGTGCAATTAACCTTTCCTTTTGGAATAGATATAATGTATCTCTTTTTTTCAATATTCGTTAATGAATTTAAGATAAGCCACGGATTGAATAACTTCAGTGTATTATAATCAACTCCCTGATTAGCCGCAAAATCCTTTATACTTTGAATCGTAGTATCAACTGTAATTTTTTTTATCGTTATTTCAGGATATCGAACTGATTTATTTAGCAGTAAGCCATACACTTTAGGTCTTGAGATAATTTCTTTTATTGATAGAAGACGAAATATATAACGGGCAGCTTCGTCCGTTAATACTAAATCGTAATATTTATTTACTTTTTGTTTCTCCATTTGAGCTTGTAATCCAGCTATTCCAATGTTATATGAAGCGGCAACCAAAGTCCAATTATTAAACTTCTTATATGCATCATTAAAATACTTGCAAGCCGTTTCTGTTGATTTACTAATATTATATCTTTCGTCAACTTCATTATTAATTAGGAGGCCATAGTTTTTTGCTGTTGTAATAGTTAACTGCCAAAACCCTGAAGCTCCCTGACGAGAAACAGCATTGGTAAGTTGACTTTCAACAATTGCTATGTATTTAAAATCTTCCGGAACATTATTCCTTTTCAGAATAGGTTCTATTATCGGAAACCACCTTCTAGCACGTTTTTGAAGCAGCAAAGCTTGAGATTGACAAAATGTAATTAAGTGCAATTCCTTTTTTATTGATTCTTTTACAACTTGATTTGGAATTGGGACTTTCTCATCTGCAAAATTTATATTCTTTGGAATCTGAATGCTAAGAATGTCATTAATACAATTATTTGAATAATGATTGTTGTTGGAAAATATTTTTACAAAACTTATTACAAGTAAAGAAGAGCTAATAGCAATTATGTATTTTGTGAAAGGATAAAATTTTATGCTTATTTTATATAAAATAGTTTTAAACATTTAATGACCGTATTTCCGAGTTGGAATAAACAGAAACAAGAATAATACAATAAAATAGATTGAAAATAGTACAATATCGACATCCCCCCAGTTCTCAATATATTTAATAATTAGGAAGTTAAAAAACATAGAAACAGAACAAATTCCTGCAAAAAGAATAGCAATACGCTTCTCTGTTATTCCCATAAAAAACAAACTATGCGTTGTATGATCTTTACCTCCTATGAAAGGAGACTTGCCCTTTAATAAACGATTAACGAATACAGTAGTTGTATCAATTATTGGGATAGCAAAAGCTAGAATTGCTGCAAAAAATTGTTTAGATTGAATTAATTTAGCATTCACATCTGGAGTATTCCAAAAATATAAAATTCCAATTGTTGCTAAAAACAAACCAAGAAATTGACTACCTGTATCACCCATAAACATTTTAGCAGGATGCCAATTAAATATCAAGAATCCGCATAAGGCAGCTAATACTCCAATCAATAGAATTATATGAATATTTCTACCATCACTATTCAAATACAATATTAACAACGCATTTAAAATTATTGAAATAGAAACAATTGTTGATATTGAATCCATATTATCTAACATATTTATTGAATTCATTAAACCTACAACCCAAAAAATTGTTAAAAAGTAATTTATATAAAAATTAGCGAAAATAGAAATATAAGTTCCTGTTGAAACTAAAATAAAACCACATAATATCTGAACCATAAGTTTTAATAAAGGCCTTGTATTATATGCATCGTCCGAAAGCCCCATCAAAAAAGCAAGAGTAGCCGCTGAAAGTATACCGAGTAATTGTTTGTTAAATAATACTTGATGTTCTTGAAAAAAAATAGGATAACAAGAAATTGATAATAAAAAAATTAGAAAAAAAGATATACCTCCTAATGATGGTTTTGTTTCTGAGCTCCATCTAATATAAGAGTCATTCGAATTTCGAATCCCAAGGTTGGAGGCAAATTTCAAAAAAAGTCGATTGATTAAAAAAGAAAGTATAAACGTACTTACAAAATAAGCACTGTAAACAACAACAAGATACAAGGTATCACTCATACATTCAACAATCAATTAAAATGGAGAGCGAAAATCTTTTAATGCCACTCCCAACTTATCTTTATCGGACAATATTGGATGGCTGACATTCCAGTTAATCCTTATATCTTGGTCATCCCATAAAATACACCCTTCCGATAATTTATTATAATAATTAGAACATTTATAAGAAAATATGGTATTGTTTTCTAGGGTTAAAAAACCATGTGCGAAACCAACAGGGATCCATAACATTGTTCTATTCTTTTCATCTAGAATTATATCAAAATGTTTACCAAAGGTAACAGAATTTTTACGGATGTCTACAGCTACGTCTAAAACAGCCCCCTTTATTACCCTTACTAACTTCCCTTGTGAATAAGGAGGTGATTGAAAATGTAGTCCCCTAAGAACATCTTTTTGAGAAAGGGATTGGTTATCTTGAACAAAATTCTCAGTAATCCCCTTTCTGTTAAAATCTGCCTGATTAAAGGATTCATAAAAGTAACCTCTATCATCTTCAAAGACTGTCGGCTTAATAATAAGTAATCCCGCGAGGTTTGCATTAGTAATTTCCATGAACAATTTACTTTCTAAACATTGATTTCTTTTTTAATACCTTGTCATCATCATAATATCCATAGCTAGTTCCATAGCCATAACCGTACCCATAACCATAGTTATAACCGTAATTCTTTCTATCAATATCGACCCCGTTTAATAAAACTGACAATCGTTTTATATTGGCTTCATTAAAAAGACGATCAACATTTTGTATAAAATTTCTTTTTGAATAGTCTGCTCTAAAAATATAAATAGGGTAATCGGCCTTTTGAATCATAGCAATACCATCACTAACTAAACCTACCGGTGGATTATCAATAATAATTACATCGTAAATTTCCCTTAAATGATTTAAAATATCATCCATCCTTTTACTAATAATTAATTCAGATGGATTAGGAGGTACTGGCCCTGCTGTAATAATATCTAAATTCTCCAAGTTGCTTTTCTGAATGGCCTCTTCAACATGATTTTTCCCAATCAACAAGGTACTCATGCCAATTGAATTTTCAACGCCAAATCCAATATGGATTTTTGGTTTTCTCATATCTAAATCAATAATTACAACTTTTTTTCCAGAAAATGCAATAATGCCAGCTAAATTAATTGCAACAAATGTTTTCCCTTCTCCAGAGATTGTCGAAGTTAAAGCGATTATTTTGGATCCGGGTTCGTTTGAGATGAACTGTAAATTTGTCCGAACGGATCTAAATGCCTCTGCTACTAAAGATTTAGGGCTTTTATCCACTAAAAGTTGTGAAACAGGAATATCAACCTTACACTTAGGAATAATTCCTAAAATACTAATTGAAGCATTAGTGTATTTTGTAATTTCGTTTAGAGAGTTAATTTCATTATGAGATAAATATCTAAAGAAAACAATTAACAAACTCACTATTAGGGCTGACAACAAATAAATTATAAAAATTATTTTTCTATTCGGAGAGACTGGGCTAGATGGTATGTCTGCCTTTTCCAAAACAGAACTTGTGGACACGTAACCAGCTTTTGAGATTGAATATTCTGTTTTCTTTTCTAATAATAAGTTGTAATATTTTTCGTTAATAGAAAAAAGCCGTTGCAAACGCCCGTATTCGACATCATTTTGGGGAAGTTTGTTACTTTTGTTGTCAATATCGATTGTTTTTGCTTTTAATTCTCCCACTCTATAATGAATGTTTTCTTTTATTGATTTTAGACTCTCCTTTAGAAGTCTTTTTTGAATGTCTATTTGAAAATCCAATGCTTTTATAGCTTCGCTATTTGGTTTTACATCATAAAGCAATTCCTCCTTTTGAATAAGTTGCTTATGTAAATTCTCAACTATATTTTTTATATTCGTTTCATCAGATGTACCTGCGAGTATAGCTAAAAAACTATAGCTGTCATTACTTTTTATATTTTCAATATTATTTTCAATATTATTTAATACATTTTCATCTAATTCAAGAGAAATTATTTGGTCTTCTAATGAATTTATATGATTAGTATTGGACAATATTACACTTTCATTCTGGCTTACTCCATTGTTTTTTTTAAAATCCTGAATTGTATCCTCTGATAATTTCAATTGAGTAAAAACTGTATCCAATTGAAAATTAATGAAGTTAATAATGCTCTTAGAACTCTCACTTTTATGCTCCACATCAAAATTTTTATACTCTTCTGTAATAGAAGTTACAATATCACTAGCCTTTTGAGGGTTATTATCTTTGAAAGAAATCTTAATTGTCTTTGCTTGTTCATTTAGAAGCTTAACGTCCAAATATTGATAATATTGATTTAAAACAGAATTAGAATCATTCAAAACAAAATAATAAGTGTTCTTTTTAACAATATTTTGCTGTCTTCTGATTTCGTCATAATTTTTAATTTTTAATTTAAGTTCAATCTCAGGGAATTCAAGCCATTGGTTAGTATGGTAAATTTTTGAATGTTTATTGCCTTCAAAATGATAATTAACTATTCCTTCTTCCGAATTAGTAAAATTAATATAAATTTTTGATCCAATAATTTGCGGATTTTTTATTTTAACCTCAACAGTGTAAGGGGAACTCTTATAAAGTTCAAAAACTTTAAAAGTACCTTCCGCGTAATAACTTGTTTGAAGTGGTAACCTAGAAAGAATACGTTTAAAAAATACTTTTGAGCGAAGAAACTCAACCCCTTCAGCTAACCCATTTTCAGGTTCGGTCAATGCGTCAACATTCAAGACTTGCTTTGCTTGATTGTTAGTTTGAATCTGCAAAGTGCTACTCGCTTCGAAAACAGGAGGTGTATAACGTAAATAAAGGAACGCACCTAAAAAAGCAATTCCAAATAATAAAACTATCCAGATTAAACTTTTTCTAGCAATAAAGAGAAATAATCCTAATTCAAATTCTCCGCTAAAATTAGAAAGCCGTTCCTTATAACGTTCAAAACTATCATTAGTATTGGAAATATTTTCTTTAAGCATTACGAACTAAAATGTATTATTTTGTTAGAGTCTTATAAGAAAGGAATAAAACTAACGTACTCGAAATCAGACTAAGTATTGGTGCCGCTTCTGTTAGGAATTTTGTGCTATATCTGCGCCTAGGTTCAACATAAATAATATCGTTTGACTGAAGTACAGTACTTGCATCTTTAATTCCTTGTATAGTTGACAAATCCATAAGAAAGACATCGTGTTTGCCATTATTATCTCGAATTAACTTAACTTGTTTCGCTTTCCCGTCTTCAAACACACCTCCAGCCAATGCCAATGCTTCAATTAGAGAAGTATTATTATTAATTAAAGGAATAACTTTTGCACTTCCTGACATTCCTGGGAAAACAATTACTCTTCTATTAGTTACTTTTAATTCGACAAACGGACGTACATAAAAAACCGAATAGTATTCTTCAAGTTTAAGTTCAGCTTCACGAATAGTTAAACCCTTAATGTTTTTTCTGCCCACAATTGGAAGCTTAACATTTCCATCCGATTCTACAAGATATGACAATGGTTCTCCAAATTTATAACCAGTACCCGAACTATTTAGCGAAGAGAGATCCAATAATTTAAATCCATCATTGGAATAAATATTAAATGATATAATATCATTAGGAGAAATATTATAATCTAAAGTGCGTGAAGAGTCTGGATTCTTTGCATACTGATATCCCTTGCCGGTTTTTAGCATAATATTTGGCGTAAGCCAAGCACAACTTGAAAGAAACAATAACAATCCAGATAAATAAATTAATTTTCGCATAGCATTTTTTTTAACGTGCGAAGTTAGAAAATTAATTGATATGCACTTATTAATAAGAACACTAAGTGAGTAAAATTCTTTTGTAAAGCATTTCTGTATCTAATATTAATCTTGAGTAATGAAATTTATCTTGTACATGACACCATCCATTTTTTGACATTGTAAAACGAGATGACTCATTTTCTGTAAGTTTCAATAATTCATTTGCAAATTCTTCGGCATTATTACTATTACATAAAAACGCTGTGTCATTCTCAAGAACTACGTTTTCTATTCCACCTACGTTAGTAGAAACAATTGGCTTATTGGCTGCCTGCGCTTCAATTAAACTTAC
Source organism: uncultured Bacteroidota bacterium (assembly GCA_903881065.1). Taxonomy (GTDB): domain Bacteria; phylum Bacteroidota; class Bacteroidia; order 2-12-FULL-35-15; family 2-12-FULL-35-15; genus 2-12-FULL-35-15. Next base: position 2,472 of record CAIRRW010000105.1, on the reverse strand, counting down.
AGGTGTGCCTTCATTGAAGGATGTAAGGGCTATAATATCGCTACCTGCCAGAACAACATCTATCTCTTTTATCCAAGATGTAAAAGTCAAAAGAGTTTTCTCTCTGCTTTTTGTACCATCAACAAATGGAATATTTAATTTTTCAGCCATTACCTCTATGGAATGCCTACTTTCACCATCTCCAACAACAAAAGCTCTGATGTTCTTTTTTGATCTTTCTGAAACAATTTTTATTCCTTCGAGAAATAAAGTATGATTTTTTACAGGTACCAATCTACCAATAATGGTTATCGCAATCACATCCTCGTCTAAATTATATTTCTCCCGAAATTGTTGTCTTTTTTCTATTTGGTTTTCATGAAACCTTATTAAATCGAATCCTAATGGAATAACATGAACTTTTTTTGCATTACAAATATGATGTTGATTAACAAGTTCATCTCTTTGAATTTCACTTATTGCAATTATTGCGGTTGATCTTTTTGCAAGATACCGTTCAATGTTTTTATAAAAAGTTGTTTTTAGTTTTCCAAAATAGGAGTGAAATACATGCCCATGAAACGTATGAACAATAACTTTTACACCGCAACTTCGTGCGGCCAACCTACCTAATGTACCGGCCTTTGATGCATGTGTGTGGACAATATCAGGCTTAAACTCTTTAATTATTTTCTTTAGTTTTTTATAAGCGATGTAATCATTTCTTAAATTTATTTCACGCTTCATCTCTTCAATAATAATTGGTTTTAACCCCAATTCATTTATTATAAAATCCGAGCTCTCTTCTGAATCATCTTTGGCACCACCAACTAAAAGCGTTTCGTATTCAGGTGATAAATATTTACTTAGATATGCCACATTATAAGTAGGGCCCCCTAAATTGAAACGATTAATTATTCTTAAAATTTTCACCATTAACAGAAGTCTATTGCAAGTTTCTTTTCCACCAGAATTGAAAGACAATTAATGCCCAAACTTGCTCTACTGAATTGTCTGGATTTCTGGAAAACAATCTTTTTTTAATCTCTTTAACCTTATCAATATTAAATATATTTTGCTCCATAATAAATTTATCATTTAACAAATCATTTATAATCATTGATTTCAAATCTGTTTTAAACCAGGCCAACAAAGGAACTTCAAACCCTTTTTTTCCTCTGTTAAACAATTCTTCCGGAAGATAATTTTTATAAGTATCTTTCAATATTTTCTTTCTATGAGTGACATCAATTTTAAAGTTTACAGGTAAAGAAAAAGCAAAATCAACAATATTATTATCTAGAAATGGTACACGTACTTCAAGACTTTGACTCATACTCATCCTATCCACTTTTACAAGCATGTCATTTTCCAATACCAATTGTAAGTCGGTTAATAAAATGGAATTATAATCATTATTCACATATTTCAAGAATTCTTTCTTTCTTTTCTCTGTTTCTTTATTTCTTTCTTTATTTTCTTTTGCAAATATTTCATTGCCTTCAAACCCCGCCCATTTAGCCCATTGCCAGTATCTTTCTTTATTTTCCATCTTCATCCCTTCAGCAAATTTACTTAGCTGTCTTATTTTATTTCCGGTTTTAGTATTACGAGACTTTGGCAACTGACTTAATAAAGGATGTGCCGATTTTACAAGATTAGCTCTAAAACCACCTTCTCTTACTCGAAATTCAGCAGCATGTTTATTATATCCCGCAAATATTTCATCTGCACCATCGCCGGAAAGAGCCACTTTTACATGCTTTCTTGTATGCATACTTAAAATATTTACAGCTAATGCTGACGAATCTGCAAACGGTTCATCAATATATTCAAGCACGGTATGCAGGTTTGCAAACAAATCATTATTAGTTAATGCAAATACTGTATGATTAGTCTTATACTTTTTAGCAACTAACTGAGCAAACTTTGTTTCGTCAAACATTGGTTCATCTTTATAACCAATTGAAAAAGTATTTAAGTTTTTTGTATGATTTGCAGCAATCGCTGTTATTATAGAAGAATCCAATCCTCCACTTAAAAAGGAACCTAATGGAACATCGGCAATCATACGTTGTTGAACTGAATAATCTAGCAATTCTTTCAATTGCTTTTTGGCTGATTCATAATCAGGATGATGATTAACATTCTCTTTATATGGAATGGAATAATAGTTTTCTGAATGAAGCTTATTCTTGGAATTAATAGTTAAACAACTTCCCGCATTTAACTTCAGTACATTCTTAAATATTGAATATGGGGCAGGAATGTAATTTAAATGAAAATAAAGTTGTAAGGACGCTTCATCAATTATTTTAGGCACATCAAAAGCCATTATAGCCTTCATTTCAGAAGCGAACACAAAATGATCGTCATCTCTATAATAATAGAATGGCTTAATTCCAAACCTATCTCGTGCCGCAAATAATTCTTCTTTTTCTTTGTCATAAATCGCAAATGAAAATTCTCCATCTAGTTTTTTAAGGCATTTTT